>DASWIV010000339.1:0-7845 GCA_036397475.1 bacterium | reverse complement strand
CGCCTGGATGCCCGGGATACCAAGGCCTTCGGGATTCAGAATGGTGTACTCTGTGCCGGCTGTACCCATCTGCCGGATGTCGGAGTACATCGATAATTTTTCAACGTCAATTGATGGAAGCAGGCGTGGCGCATCCATATTTCCCGCAGGATACAAGACCGCCTGGTTATACACCGGTAGTACTATGGAATAATTAATCGCATATTCTTCAATGGTGCTGACGGTTGAATCGACCCATGCGCGGTCGACTATTCTTGGCGACGGACCCGAGTAACCATAATTCATGAAATACAATACGAGTGAATCGTCACCCGAAGAAAATGTGAGCAGTTTATCATTTGAAATATATGGAATAAGTGCCGCGTCGATGCCTGTCGCGACATTTAGCCCCGAACCGGCAATGAGCGATGTAGCAATTCCCGGATCGAGAATGTCGGCTGCGATCCGCGATGGGAGAATATTCATTGGCGTGATCACGCGAAATTCAATCGTTGAATAATTGATGGAATTCTGGAGCATGAGTGGAGAAATTTCACCGAGGATAAAATTTCGGATACCTTCGGGATGCAGATCCTTCCAGTCAGAATAATCAATTTCGACAACTGGATCGTATTTGAGTTCCATGGGGAGTGATGAAAGATCGACAGGACCGTCTTTCCAGGATATGAGAGACGTTTCAGGGTCCCAGCCCGCTTTTCCAAGCCTGACTGCGACTGTTTCGACTCCGTAACCTTTAAAGACCGAAATTCCGGTGTAATCGTCAGCCCACCAGTAAACGCCTTTCTGGACAACAGCGGTTTCGCCGGTTGTGGTCGCCTCATCCTGGGCTAACAATGGTGTTGCAGCCATAAGGATAAGTAAGACTGCCAGCATCAAATTTCGATAGATCACATTAATCGATGTCATAGTGGGGCATTATACCGAAGTGGGTGCGTAATGTCTGTAAATAAAAAACCCGGCATATTGTCGCCGGGTAAGGTTGTTTCATTGATTATCGGAATTTCTATCTGAAATTCTCGAGGACTTCGATCAGGGTCGCTGAGCCGGGATTTCCAAGCTCGGGAAGCTTATCCGCGATTGTCTGGGCAGTACTCCTGCTGTCAGCGTCGTAACCAAGCAGGAATTCAGCAAGGCTCCTTGCCGCCATCAGGTCGATATCGTGAATCTGATCGTGCGTCTGCGAAGAATCGTAGATGCCGGGAATATCGAGAACTTCCTGGATGTATTTGACCGCTGTTTCCGCATCGCCATCTGTGAGAGCGATTCCTGCGAGCCCGACCTTGGCATCGTAATTGTTGTAGCCACTCGACATACTCAGCTCGAAATGCGACCTTGCTTCATCGAAATTGCCCAGCCCACGAGCATAGGTCCATCCAAGCCCATTTTCAGCGGACAGGATCCCCTGTGTGAGCAGGGTATTTTCGTTGACATCGCCCTCGATAATGCGCATGTAAGGAAGGAAGACCTGTCCACCACGGGCAAGCGAAGCCTGCTCGTTGAACTTCGAGATCGCTCCCTGCCAGTCCTTGGCGTTATACGCCTCCCATGCATCCATGTTCTGGACGTTCAAAAGCGTGTATGAACCGAGGTTTCGGGACCCGGAACCTATCACCACATCGTCCGTTACCCGGTAATTAAAACCTGCGGCAGGGTTCGAGAATGAGATTATCAAAGTGTAACTTCCTGTCGGGGCGTTGATAATGAAGTTACCCCACTGGTCCGGATGATTCTGGACCGGATTACCCTGGAGAACCACATAGACCCCATCGCCGCCGAGCGGATTTCCAAAGCCGTCCAGCACGCGTCCGGTGATGACACCACTCCCTCCCGAGCTGCAGGAGATTCCAATTGCGAATATCAATAATGTTAAAACTGTAAGAATATATTTCATGGCGTTAATCCTTTTTATTTTCATCACATCGTCATCTTAACTTGTCAGGGTGTAGATCACCAATACTGGCGGCAGCGGCGCTCCATTGGATAAGCCCGTAACGCTCACCGATATACTTCCAACATCACCAGGATGGAAATGCCCGATGAAGAAGCCCTGTCGCGTTTCGACCGGATTGAACTCAAATGTCCCATAGTCTGAAGAATCAACCGCTGTCCACTGTCCGGTGGGAGAACCATCTATGGCGACAAACGCCTGCAGAATGACAATAACGTCGCCGGGAATTATCGGCGATTCAGCCACGCCTATCCGATAATAATTGTTTCCAACCGATGTCGATTGCGTAAGAGCTCCGTAGGCATTCAAAATTCCATGGCTGTAATAGTCGTTGATCCCGTTGTTATTTGCATCCGGACCGGCCATCGGTATCGCGGTCAGTTCCAGGCGCGCTCTTACCTCGGCCGGGGTCAGCTCAGGGAACTGGCTAAGCACCAGTGCCGCGACACCGGATACCATTGGAGTAGCGAAACTTGTTCCGCTGGCTAGCCCGTACGGGGGACCATCGCCAGTGTACAAATAAACCTCGTCTTCAGGCACGGTTGTTACAATATCCACACCCGGAGCCATAATGCTCAGGATATCTTCTCCGTAATTTGAAAAATCAGCTTTTAATCCGTCGTTGCCGACCGCTCCGACTCCAATTACTTCAGGCAATGCCGCAGGATAATAAAGCAATAATTTATCCTGTGCGGGATCGCCTGTCGCGACAAACAGCTTGCCTGGATTCCCGTTTCCGGCAGCGGAGACTATGACGATTCCCGCTTCATAGGCATCCCTTACAGCGTTCTGTTCCAGAGAGATCGTCCCTACACCACCGATAGACATATTGATGATATCCGCGCCATTGGTCCTCGCGACGTCAATCGCTTCGACCTCGTCGAACAGGTCGCAGTCCAGCAACGGGCCGCCGCACGCCCGAATAGGGAGTATGCGCACATTCCACGATGTACCCGCGACACCGATACCATTGTTTCCAACAGCCCCGATGACTCCCATCACCGCTGTACCGTGGCCGCTGTCGTCAGTAACTACATCCTCGAACCCAGGTTCGCGTACATTTATTCCGGGTAAAACCAGGTTTGGAAGGAGATCGGGATGGGTGGTATCTACACCGGTGTCTATCACAGCTACCAGTACATTCGATGAGCCGGTCTGGATGTCCCAGGCGGCAGGGATCTGAGCTACATTAATCTCTTCAGACTGCAGGGTGAAGTACGGATCGTTCGGCGTGAATGAAGCCGAACGCCGGTAGTTGGGGTAGACTTCCCTGATTCCGGAAAATGGACGCAGCCTGAGAATCGTATCGATCGGACTGGATCCGTCGGTGATCCTGAATCTCGCGACCGGTCTCGAGCTCATGGACCGATCCCAGATCACGCCGGGATAAGTGTCAAACGTCTGGGCGGATCGCACCTCGGCATAGGAGTCGAACTCGACAATCACCGAATCGGGGATCATTCCGGTCGTATCGTACTGAATCACATTTCCGGAAGACGGTGTGACTCCCCCTCCAACCGAATTCTGCGCTTCGGCGCTGTTGGATACAATCGAAAAGCTTACCAGGAAAGCTGCCAGCAGGTAAGTTGAGAAAAATGAGCGAAATTTCATCTATTACACCTCGGCGTAACGCTAAGTACGCACGTTAATTATCACTGCTATTACATGATTAATCAAGAGACTGCCCTAACCTGCTATGCCTGGCAAGTGGCAGTAATTTATAACCATTATTAATAATCGTCATTATAAGCCATATTTTAACTTTAATAAGGAGCCAGCCACGCGAACCCGTGCTACAATCTCATCGTGAGCGATATTAAGCCGATAAAGGTTACGATAATTTCGGACGGCAAACCGGGGCACGAAAATCAGAGCCTGGGAATCGCCGAAAGATTGCCCGAGTCCAATATTATGATACTCCGCCATTCGCTGAGGATCGGTCCGGAGGAGTTATTTTTAAGGTTTAAATCGATATTTCCCGGAAACCAGTCTGAATCGAAGCTAGTCAGGGAACTGAATCAGGTCTTCGGAAACGACAAAGTTCAGGAACTCCTCGATTTCATGCCGGATGTCGTCATATCGACCGGAACTTTTTCCGCCGCTCCATGCCTGCTTGCCGGAAAATTAACCGGGGCGAAAACATGTGCATGCATGACCCCATCGCTGGTCCCCGTGAACAAATTCGACCTTGCCGTGATACCCGTCCACGATAATCCTCCCGATAAACCGAACGTTATCACAACTAATTCAGCTCCTAACCGTGTCACTGATGAATTCATGCGCAATGAGTGGGAAAAATGGAAGGAACAGATACCATCGGACGGGAATTTTATTTCATGGGTCATCGGGGGGCCATCGTCAAGTGTGGGATTCGATTCAGACAAGGTGATCAACGCCCTGGAAGCGACTTTCGACTGGGCTGAGGAAAATCAGTACTGGATATTACTGTCTACCGCCCGCAGGACTCCTGTCGCGCTTGAAAATAAAATTTCTGGGTACATTAACAAAGTGCACGCCTTGCGATGGACTCTCATCTGGCACATGGAGAACAAAAATCCACTTTACGCCATGTTTCACATTTCAGATGCTGCGATTGTCACATCCGATTCAGTCAGCATGATCTCGGAAGCGTCGAGTGCAGGATGCGGGCCGCTGATTTTTCAATCTGAAAAAACCAACGCCGGCACTTCCAAGCAAAACCGCATGATCACGAATATGCTGGACAAGGGATACGGAAGGCTTGTCCCTGACGATAAGAAACTGGTATTGGCGCTCAAGCAGTATAAATCATCCGGATTCGAATGGCGCAGGCTGGATGAGACGACAGGGGTCGCGGGGAAGCTTCTGGAGATCATTAAATCTTGAGAGGATATTTCCAGCACAGAACTAACTTGAGGATTTACTGCATTATCCGGGATTGATTATCGGGCTCGTACTTTTCCAGTACCTGTTCGGGATTCCTGCCTTCTCCAAGTTCGGTCAAAATATCCCGGACGATTGCGCTATCGTCTATTATCACCAGCATCGAGCGTATTCTCGCAGCCTGTGCGAATCCGCGAAGGTATCGTCCGATATGTTTTCTGAAATCCTTAGTTCCCTTCTCCGGACCGTAATGATCAATCAGGCTTTCCTGGTGCCTGAGCATTACCCCGATTATTTCAGGTCGCGATCTTTCCCCGTGCCTGTTTCCTGTAGATAAGAACGCCTCAATATCACCCGCGAGCCACGGGTCACCCATCACTCCCCGCCCGACCATTATCCCGGCACATTTTGTATCTTCTAACATTTTTTTTGCGTCATCCGCAGTGAGTACATCGCCATTCCCGACTACAGGGATATCAAGCAGATCGACGAGGCGCGCGATAGCCTCCCAGTTAGCTACTCCGCCAAACGCCTGCTTCGCGGTGCGTCCATGCAGTGTGACCCACTCATAACCGAGGTCCTGGGCAATTTTACACGCTTCAAGTCCGGACGAATCGTCGTCTTTATCGAAGCCGATCCTGGTTTTAAACGTTACAGGAATGGAAACGGCATTTTTTATTTCCGCAAGGATTTTTTTCAGGTTTCGAAAATCACACAGCAGAGCGCTCCCTCCGCCTCCACGATGAATTTTCTTGACACTGCATCCGCAGTTGAAGTCGATTAATTCAGCTCCAGCGTCCTCCAGCATTTTTGCCGCATTGGCGCACACTTCAGCGTCATTGCCGAAAATCTGGACCGGACCGGGTTCAGCGCTTACTTCTTCCTGATATCTCTCCTTCACATCGTCCCGCTCGAGAGCGTACGCGGATATGAACGGGACAAACAAATGCTTCGCTCCGCAATACCGCAGGATATCCCTGAACGGCATGTCGGTCCATCCAGCTAGAGGACTCACCAGTATCGGACAGTCGTCCGGGTCCAGAAGTCGTTCCTTTAAGGATCTTTCAGATTTGTTATTCACTTCAGGGAAATATTATACAGTGAAAATCCGGAATTTACGGGCGATTGAGATTATAAAGAATTTTCAAGCCCTTCAAGGTGAGGTCGGGATCGACATAATCAATTGCGTCGGTCCGCTGAGCAATGACGTTTACCACCCCTCCTGTGCCGATCACGGTGGCTTCGCCGCCAAGTTCAGCTTTAAATCGAGCGACCATTCCCTCGACAACCGACACATAACCATTAATAGCTCCTGACTGAAGGCTTTCCTCGGTGGATTTTCCAATCGCTGTCCTTGGTGGAACAAAATCTATCATGCTCAGCTGCGCGGCGCTCCTTGCCAGTGCCTGGTACGAAGTTTTCATCCCGGGGAAAATAGCGCCGCCGCAGTATTCGCGATTTGCATTGACGGCGCAGAAAGTGAGGGCGGTTCCAGAGTCGATAATGATCTGGGGAATCGGATATATATGGCTCGCCGCGACAGCGTTGACGATCCTGTCTGCTCCGACTGTGCGAGGATCGTCATACTTTATTGGCATCTCCGTTCTTATCCCGGGACCGACGATAAGCGGATCGACATTAAAATATGTGATCGCCAGGTCTTTAAAGGTGGGCGTAAGCGGCGGCACTACAGACGAGATCGCAATCCCGTTTACTTTCTGGTCACCTTCGGCGCGTACCGCAAGAATATTCAAAAGCAAGCCGCCGTATTCATCTGTTGTTTTACGGAGGTCTGTCGCGAGACGCGCGCGGGCGATTATCTCGTCCTTCCTGAATGCGCCACAGACAATATTCGTGTTTCCGATATCGATGCCCAGTAACATGGGAATTAGATGCTGCTCAGGTCTGATTGAACCTTGCGGTAATAAGCGCGCTCTTCTTCGAGACTCTCAATGACTGGCTTAATTTTGCCGAATTCACTTCTGGCTTCCTTCAACTCTTTCTCAAGCTCTGCAATGCGTTCGGTGAAGGTCCCATTAGAATTGCGTAGAACCTCAAGGCGGTACTCGAGGGAAAGGATTTCCTTCTCGATGTCCCTCCCGTTGGTAAGCTCGTCGATTTTTCCGGTTATCTCGTTAATGAAATTTTCAAGAAACCGGATATGATCCTGTGTTGTTCTGATATTTTCAACCACTTTCTTAGCTCTCTTTCAAAAAATCCGTTATCTCAATGCCTGTATTATTATCGTCCGAATTCCAGCGACATATCCGCCACCGGCGCCGAATGGGTAAGCATGCCTATTGAAATCACATCAACCCCGGTCTCGGCCCATTCCCTCACATTATTCAGGTTCACTCCACCCGACACTTCAAGTATAGCTTTTCCTTTGGCAAGTTTCACCGATTCCCGCGCAGTTTCAAAATCCATATTGTCAAGCATAATAATATCGGCTCCGGACTCGATCGCGTCCTCAACCTGGCCGACTGTTTCCGTCTCGACCTCTATCTTGACAGTGTGCCCTATCTTTTCCCTCAGGTCCGCGACAACATCTGAAAGCTCTTTCCCGACCAGGGTCAGGTGATTATCCTTGATCAGAACAGCCGCGGCAAGGTCCATCCGGTGATTAACTCCACCGCCGCAACGTACCGCGTATTTCTGAAGGACACGCAGCCCGGGAAGAGTCTTTCTTGTATCCGTAATTTTGACACCCGTTCCTTTGACTTTTTCGACAAATCTGGCCGTCAGGGTCGCGATTCCGGAAAGGTGTGTGACCAGGTTCAACGCGGTCCGTTCAGCGATCAGGATTGACTGCGCGTTTCCACTCAGGGCGAATAACTCTTCCCCGGCTGAATATTTGCAGCCATCGTCTGATCTCTTCGAGAAAAAAATGGATGAATCCATCAGGTGAAAAACTCTTTCGAATCCGCCTCCACCGGCTAAAACCCCGTCGGTTCTCGCAATCAGCCCGGCCGATGTTTCCACATTACGAAGGGGAAGATTGTACGACGTGACATCGCCCCTCGAGATATCCTCTT
>DASWIV010000338.1:0-3510 GCA_036397475.1 bacterium | reverse complement strand
TTTTGATTTGGAAGGGATGCGTCACGTGGGAGTTCATGTCACCTGCCACGCAAAATTAAACCTGACACTCAAAGTCTACGGGAAAAGACCGGACGGGTATCACGACATAATAAGCGTGATGCAGTCGATTGACCTTTCGGATAAACTCTATATCGAAAAATCAGACACACCAGGCATACAAATCGCCTGTGATAATGAAGCTGTTCCATCCGATGAATCCAACCTGATCTGGAAAGCCGCCGAAAATTTCGCGAGGCATGTCGATAAATCCGAGTTCGGGTTAAATATCAGTCTCAGCAAGGGGATTCCCGTAAAAGGTGGACTTGCCGGCGGAAGTTCCGATGCTGCCGGGACAATCGTTGGACTGAATGCCCTCTGGGATACTGGCCTTAAGGATAATGAGCTCCTCGGGATCTGCGCCGAGACCGGAAGCGATGTACCGTTCTGCCTTATTGGCGGAACCGCGCTGGTCCGTGGACGCGGAGAAATACTAGAATCGCTTCCACAGCCGATTATCCTGATGCGCGACGGTCCCGGGGCATTCCTGCTGGTCATTCCGTCCAGCGAAGTGGAGACGGCGAACGCCTACAATCTACTG
Source organism: bacterium (assembly GCA_036397475.1). Taxonomy (GTDB): domain Bacteria; phylum JAJVIF01; class JAJVIF01; order JAPKYR01; family JAPKYR01; genus DASWIV01. The sequence continues at coordinate 2,912 of DASWIV010000338.1, read as the reverse complement.
GACAAATACCGCGAGAAAGACGCCCGAAAATGGGAATCATTGAACGAAGAATATTACGCGATCCGCGACTACTGGGTTAATGGAATTTTAAACCACGATTTTGCCCTGATGCTGGTCAACGACTTCACGGATCCTGTGCTTGCCGAATATCCGGAACTTAAAAAGATCCATGATAACCTGCGTAACCACGCGGGACTTGCCGTCCTGACAGGATCCGGATCTTGCATGTTCGCGTATTTTTCGCGGGTCCTCGATGCAATGAGCTATACTAGTATTTATAAGCCGGTCGACGATGAAGCGGTTATCCTGACCCATCCTGTCGATGACGGCGTAAAAATAATGGGCTGAGGCGAGGTGCCGGTTATGGTGGGAAAAATCCCGGTTGTTATTCTTGCAGGAGGGAATACCCCCGACAATATCATTGAATCAGGTGAGTCTGAAAAAGAACGGGCATTCATAGACGTTTGCGGACGGCCCATGCTCGGATGGGTCCTCGACGCCGTAAGAACTTCAGGCAGTATCGGCGAGATTCTTGTCATTGGCAATTCGAAACGAATGAAAGATGTTTTCGGGTTCGCTGATAACGAGATTGCCGAACAGAAATCGTCCATGCTTGAAAATCTGATGATCGGAATGAACGCGTTCAGAGACCAGAAGCGTGTTCTTGTCGTGACCTGCGATATTCCGCTCATAACCACCGGAATTCTCGACGATCTGATAGGGCAGATTTACCAAATAGAGGCTGATATTCATTATCCGATTGTTGATGTCGCATATTTCGATGAGCGATTTCCCGGCTCTCACCGTACAACACAAAAATTGAAAGAGGGGACATTCACGGGCGGAAACATCTTCCAGTTATCGCCCGGTCCCGTGATCGCGAACCGGGAGCGTGTCGAAGCTGTCATCCGCGACCGTAAATCTCCTGCAAAGCTGGTAAAATTATTCGGGATGGGATTCATTCTCAAGTTCGCTCTCAGGCAGCTTGATTTAAAGGGACTGGAGAGTAAGGCGTCGCAGATTCTCGGAGCGAAGATGAGGGCAGTGTTGACAAAGCATCCGCAAGTCGGTCTCGATGTGGATAAGTCTGACGATTTGAAGCTAGTGCGGGAAGTACTTGGACGGGCTTGACAGTGCAGTAGAGTATTGTTAGCTTATCCCGACGCTATGGGGCGTGGCCAAGTGGTAAGGCACGGGCCTTTGGAGCCTGTATCGATGGTTCGAATCCATCCGCCCCAGCCAACTAGAACAAACTCCTCGCGAAGCGAGGATTTCATAGGGCGAATTCCAGTTCCAGAGCACTTTTTGGGATTCAATTAAATGGTTCGAGCCACCCTCCACGACAATGTCGCGAAGTTTTAAGGGATCACCTACCGCTTCGCGTAGATTCCGCTCCCAGAGCGAATTCACAAACTCTTTCATTGGTTCGAGCCAAAATTTACCCCCCTTGCTGGCAATAGCCTTAATGCGCTTTTCAAGCGATATCTCCTCATTCACCAAAACCTTCTTGCGAGAGGTATGCTCCTCTCGATTCAGTTCTCCGTCAACATATAATTCATTTAGCCTGCGTAGCTTCGCTCCGACTTCTTTAGCTTCCCGTTTAAGATCAATACTTTGCTCACTGACGCGAGATGCTTCTTCAATTTCCCACTCTTCGATCTGATTCAACATCGGGATAACCATTTCATCCGGTAAGGCGATACTCATGACACTTTCTTGTAATTGCTCAAGTAATAATTCTTCTCTTAGATAGGGTTGTGAGCAAGGTGATTTCTTCTTCTTAGTGCAACGGTAATAAAGCCAGGAATGAGTCTTACTACTCTTCATTGTCTTCGTATGCCGTTCTGCGGTGATGGATGCGCCGCATTCCCCACATCGGAACAATCCCGTGAAGACCTTCTCTTCTCTCCATTTGGAGATCGGCCTGCTCCGTTTCTTATACATAGCCTGGACTTTGTCCCACAGATTCTTTGATACTGCAGGCTTGTGATTACCCTTATAAAGCTCCTTGCTCCAGATGAAGGCTCCGTAATAGAAAGGGTCGGTCAAGAGATTCGTAACCTGACTCTTGCGAATTGGGTTGCCTGTATGGTTGGTTAAACCGATTTTCTCGATTTCGTCCACCATTGCAGAGAGACTATAGCGGTCAGTCGCATAGATTTCATAGACTTTCTTTACCAGATGGAACCTATCTGGATCTGGAAAAATATCGTGGGTTTTCGGATGATTTAAGTATCCTGTCTTAGCCTTACCTGGGTATTTTCCTTTGTTGGCACTGCTAGCCATACCTCGCAGAACTACTTCGCTTAGGCTATCGGTGTAAAGCTTAGATTGAGCAAAGGCGAAACCAAGCATGAATTTACCGTAGGAATTATTCTGAAACATAAAGTTAGCGAATATGAGGTCTTTGAGTTTGCCTGAGTCAAGCATTTCCAGAATCTGAGCTGCGTCGTGAGCATTCCTAGCAAGCCTGGATGGGTCGTAAGCGATGATCGCATTAGCTTTACCGGAATTAATCATCTAAAGCATTTCATTAAAGATTGGCCTTCCGGTTTTTCGAGCACTCATACTTTCTTCAAAATTGTTTATGACAGTAATTTCCTTTTGTTGAATGATCGAATCTGCCCAGTCTTTCTGATCGGTGATGCTCTGAACCTGGCGTTCGTCGCTCTCCGTAGACTTGCGAGCATAAATGAAGTATTTGGTGTGCATTGAAGTTGTTATTTTCATGAACTTACCTTTTTTGCGTAATCTATTTTCGATGTAGTAACTTTGAGTTATAACCGAAAGTTGTGTTTGACCTAAAACAAAAAGGTGGCGTACTCTTACAGTTAATCAAACCAAAAGGAGCACGCCGTATGGACGAGAATAACAGACAAATCATCAAATTTCCAGAGAACGCCAAAGACGCA
>DASWIV010000337.1:0-7566 GCA_036397475.1 bacterium | reverse complement strand
GCCTGTTTCCCGGCTGTTCGATGGTATTCGATCTCGTCATCGCCAAGTTCGAGCATGTCACCGAGAATTGCGACTTTGCGCTCCGCTGATACTCTTCCGAGGCTGTCCAGCGCATTCCGGAGCGAAAGGGGGTTTGAATTGTAAGCGTCTAAAATAACTTCAACACCACTATCTCGAATTATTTTCTCGCTGCGCCCTGAAATGCCCGGAGCGGATTCAATTCCCGACTTTATCTCTCCGGGTGTCAGATCGAGGTGTACTGCAACCGCGATGGAACAGGCTTCGTTTAGAAAATCAGCGATCGAAACTCCCATGGATGACTTCTCAATTTCCCCGTGGGGAGTATGGTAAATGTATTTACCGTTCCCATAATCAACCGGGTAAACATCCGCATTGGATTTTAGTCCGAAGGAAACCAGGTCCAGGTGTTTTCTATAATCAGCTGTATAAGGGCTGTCTACCGGAGCAATAACCTTTCCCCCGGGCATTAAACCATCGACAATTTCCCACTTGGCTTTCGCGACATTATCTATCGATCCAAATTCGGATAAATGACCGGGACCAATCGATGTGATCACGGCGATATCCGGTTTGATTATTCGTGTCAGGTGGCGTATCTGTCCTGCGCCTCTCGACGCGCATTCGATCACAGCGAATTTATTTTCTGGAGTGATATCAAAGATTGTCATTGGAACGCCGATCTCGGTATTCCAGTTATGCGGATTCTTCAGTGTCGGAGATTTTTGAGAACATATGCTCGCAAGGATTTCCTTGACGCTTGTTTTTCCGACAGTTCCGGTTATAGCTATTTTTTTGGGGGAGTATTTTCCAAGGATGCCGCGTGCGGCATCGGCGATTGCGATAGTAGTGTCTTTAACAAGCAGGGCAGGGAGTGAACCTCCATCGTTGAGCCAGTGATATCTGGTTTCATCGGAAATTATCGCGCCTTCAATTCCGGCATCAACAGCGGCTTTCAGGAATTCGTGTCCATCCCGCCCTTCCTTTCCGATCAACGCGACAAACCACTCGCCGCTATTTATTTTCCTGGTATCGAACGCCAGTCCGCCAGGATTTTCACCACCAACAAAAATGCCCGGGACGCCGGACAAAATTCGTCCGCCTGTCGCATTCTCCCATTCTCCGAGCGTGTAATACATTTGTTCACTCAGCGAAATAACCGTTATCCTCCAGCCACTCCCTGGCAACCTCCCTGTCATCGAAATGTATCGTTTCAGTCGCGAAGATCTGGTAAGTCTCGTGTCCTTTTCCCAGGATCGCTACAGTATCGCCGGGTTTCGCATTGTCGAGAGCTTCACGAATAGCAGTAGTGCGGTCAACCTCCACAATGACTTTATCCGTTCCTTCAGAATTTCTTACCCCATCCAATATTTCCTCGATTATGGCGTCCGGATTTTCCTTGCGGGGATTGTCCGAGGTTATCACTGCTATGTCACAGTTGGATTTCATTACCTTGCCGATCAGCGGGCGTTTTCCCCTGTCGCGATTTCCACCCGCACCCATGACACCTATCAATTTTCCACTTGTAATTTCTCTCAGTGCCTTCAGAACTTCTTCCGCCGGCTGGGGAGCGTGAGCGTAATCAACAACGATCAGGAAATCCTGTCCGTGGTCGATTTTCTCAAGACGTCCCGGGACCTGTCTGGCTTCCGATAGACCGCGTGCGATCGTGTCAGGACCTATACCCGCGGTCGCTGCAATCGATGCCGCCGCCGCAGCGTTCTGCGCGTTAAAACGTCCGGCTAGTGGAAACTCAATTTCCCTTTCCCAGATTTTCGTCTGGATATTTAATACGAGGCCCGATGCGGACCTGCTTTTTATCAGGACATAAAGATCGATTGCATCAGTATCAGGGATTTCATTTTCCTCGTACGCCGCAAAAATAAAGCGGCGATTTTCAGAGACCGGATCGAGAAATTTTTTATGGTGTTCATCGCGTCCGTTGGCGATTCCCATTACCATAGGGTTAATTTCGCAGGCGTCCCTGGAAATCGCTAACTTTGCGTCAAGGTATCCGTCCTCGGAAAAATGGTCGAGGTGGTCTCTGGACAGGTTCATATATGTAACTGATGAGAAAAATACGGACGACGTTCTTTTCAGTGCGCCTGAATGGGCGCTTACTTCGCAGGCGATGTCCGATGCCCCTTCATTGACGCAAAACCTGAGGTACTCCTGAAATTCAACTGGTCCGGGTGTGGTCAATCCTATATCTATATGTTTATTACCCAGCTCCAGTCCGATCGTGCCCATTACCGCGGCAATTTTCCGGTCCGCGGCAAAAATATCTCGTACAAGATGAACTGTTGTAGTTTTTCCTTTAGTTCCGGTTATGCCATGGATGCGGATTTCCCTCGACGGATGCCCATAGAAGGTATCGGCAAGGTCCGCGACAGCCTTACGGGAATCGTTTACTTTTATAATGGGAGCATTTTCAATTTCCACGGTCAGGACAGGATCCGATTCAACAATTTTTTTTTCTGCTACTAGTAATCCCGCACCTTTATCAACAGCGCTCTTTAAATACTTGTGCCCGTCGGTTTCAAATCCTGCGATCGCTACGAAAATAAATCCCGGCTGAATTTTCCTGCTGTCATCGGTAACCCCGGAAAAAATGGCTGGACTGTTTCCGGAAAATCCTGGTTCGCCAAGTAATTTAACCACCGTATTTTTTGAAACAGGGATCTGCCTGACCAACTGCATTACATCCGCGCTCATTCCCCATCCACCCCGTCGTTGAACGGATCGGGAGAATAAACGATCTCATCGTCGCCGATCATTTTTGTGCCATCAATGTCATCGTCGATTACTGATTCATTAACTGAAACTTCTTCCTCGGGGATAACGATTTCTCTCACTGAGTTATCGTCTCCGTACTTGAGCATGAGCGCTGAGAAAATCGCCTTATAAACCGGTCCGCTTGCCGTCCCGGCGAAATGATTTGGGCGCTGTGGTTCATCGAGTACAACCAAAATCAACCATCGCGGATCGGGAACCGGCCCATATCCGACAAATGTTGCGTAAAACCGGTTAGCGGCATAATGGCCTGTATCATCAAGCTTTTGAGCGGTACCTGTTTTTCCCGCGCTGGTCCATTGTGTCCTTGCTTGAGTCGCGGTGCCGTCTTCAACCGTTTCTACCATGAACCGGTTCATTAGTTCAGCCACATCGTGGCTTAATACCTGTTGTGGATCGCAGTACGGCATCGTGATCTCTGTTCCGGCTTCCGGATCTATCCTCGCATCAACCAGTCTCAGAGGGACAATATATCCATCATTCGCGAACGCGCTGAATCCCTGGACAAGCTGAAGGGGGCTGCATGTTATTCCGTGTCCGAACCCCATGTTCGCGAGGTCGATCCTGGAAAAAAAGGTAAGGCTTTCCTTGAGATTTCCGGATGGTTCACCGGGGAATGCAATGTCGGTTTTCACTCCAAATCCGAACCTGTGGAACCAGTCGGTTATGGTGTCCCGCCCAAGCCACGTCGATGTGAGCGCAGCTGCCCTGTTGCATGAATGTACAACTGAATCCCTAAGCGAGACGTCGGGATCGTAGCTGTACGTGTGGTCCGGTACGGAATAGTTACCAAAATAAAGTCTCCCATGGCCCACGTGAAAATTTTGATCCTCGGAAATTACTTCCTCTTCCAATCCAGCGGCGAAGGTGAAAACCTTCATTACACTTCCGGCTTCATAACTGAGGCAAGCTGGACGGTTGAACATCGAGTATTCATCGTCGAGATAATCCTGGTAATGCGAAGGCTCATATGCCGGAAGGCTTACCATGGCGCGGATATCTCCTGTCCGGGGATCGGTAACGATAACCGCTCCGCCTTTGGCTCCGGTATCGAGAATTCCGTCGTAGAGCGCATACCATGCGATCTTTTGTATTTCATTGTCTAAGGTTAGAACAATATCCGTGCCATTTCGCTCTTCGACCTCCACATGGCGCGTACCCGGAACGCGATTGCCTCTCTGGTCACGGACATCCGTGTATAGTCCAGGGCGTCCAGCCATGACAAGGTCGAGTTTTAATTCCATACCTCCGAGGCCTTTTGAATTGTCTCCCGTGTAGCCGATAACCGGCCCGGCAAATTCGCCGTTCGGATAGACACGTTCTTCTTCATACAATATTCCAACTTCCTGGAGAATATCGTTGTAAAAAGGGTCCCATCGATGATCGTAAAACCAATTTTCCTGTTCACTCGGCAGGTCTTCACAGAGTATTCTGAAACGGCAGGACGGATCGGTCAGGTTATCGGCGATAGCGCCTTCATCGAGGGTGAAATGCTCCATAAGCGCCTGGATAAGGGGATAACGGAGGTCCGGATCGACACGCGATGGATTCACAAATAATCTTGCTACAATCCGATTTTCTGCAACAGGCTCGTGGTTTCGGTCTAGAATTCTTCCCCTGGATGCCGGGATGATGCCCTCGCGATCGGTCTTGAAGGATCGCATTGATTTAATATCCTGCTGATGCCGTGGGTAAACTAAAAGAAGTCCGGCGCAGGAAGCCAGCATTGTTGCGCCGCAGACAACCGCCAGAATAAACGCAGAAAATTTTACATGGTTCAGTTGGTAGCCATGGTCGGTCGAGTCTTCAGGGATTCTTAATTTTCTCTTTTTCATTCGTACATTGACTGGAGTCTGATAACCGGAACCTCGTCCGCATCGATAGGAATCGTGCCGAGTTGCCACATAAGCTGTGTCTCATCGTCCACATTGTTCAACATTTCCAACTGGTTATTTAAATCGCCGATCTCTTTCCTCAGGTTGGAAATCGCGATCCTCGTTTCGCGCGCCTCGATGTTCGCTTCCTGGCGTGAATGGCTCATCGACGCTACCGCGCCGGCAAGCGCGACCATCGCGATTATCGATATAGCGAGTTCAAACCTGGATAAAATTTCTAACAGTGGAATTTTAGGTAACTGGAATTCCCGGGCTGCCTCACGTGGCTTTACATGCGGGATCTCTATGGTTCCAGCTACACGTGGAGCCCATTCCCGAGGCATCGGAATTGCGTCCGCCCCCGCACTGTTCTCCATCCAGAATTCTACGTCCGCTCTTTTTGGTACCGCTGACATCAAACGCCTCTTCCTTAGGTATTTGCCGACTTCTCCAGGCTACTACTGAAGGGCAGGGATGTCCCCCGACGGCTGCCCGCATCGCAATACAAATCAGGACACTCTTCGCCACGCTCGCAGTCGAGCAGACCGGCTCCGCGGATTTCTCTCCAGTTCCTCATCATCCGGAGTAACCGCTTTTTTCGCCAGCTTCGACCACTCGTAAGGATCTTCGCGTATCACTTTTCGTGTGATCCTGTCCTCAAAACTCGAATAACAGATTACGACCAGTACCCCACCGGTCTTTAAAACCTTCCGACAGTCCCGCAAACTCGCTTCAAGCGTTTCCCTTTCACGGTTGACTGCAACACGAATAGCCAGGAATGGCTTTGTGCATACATCTATCCGCTTCGGATGGAATTTCCTTGGAACCGCTCTTTCAATTATTTCCGCAAGTTGTTTTGTGGTTTCTATATCTCCGTTTTGTCTTCCGGCTGCGATTCCCCGCGCGATTCGCCCCGAAAATCTTCCGACATCCATGGCGAAGAACATTTCCTTCAGTTTATCATCCGGCCATGTATTGACTATATCCCACGCTGAAATTTCGGCGTCGGGGTCCATGTTCATTCCAAGAGGAGAGTCGTACCTGAATGATGCTCCATACTCCGCTACATCAACCATGTGGCTGGTCATCCCAAGGTCGTAAAGGACACCATCGACAGGAACCAGTTCATATTTCTCAGCTACCCTTGCCATATCCTCAAAATTTGAATTAACGCGAATGCTCCTCTGTCCGAATTCACTTAAATTTTTTTCCCTGACCTCGTTGGTTCTCGAATCGCAATCAATCGTAAGTACAATTCCGTCAGGCGAGCTTTTTTTCAGGATCGCCCGGCTCATCCATCCGTCCCCACCGGTGTTATCAATGTATCTCCCTCCCGGTACGGGACTTAACAATTCGATTACTTTTTCCAGAAGGACCGGAACATGCCCCGGGCTATGATCAGCTCCGTTCATGGTTCCTATCCCTGCCAGGTCGATTTCTGGTACGCGGCGTCATAAACATCGTCCGACGCCCACAGCTCCAAATGGTCCATAGCGCCGATCATCAGGATCTTGTCGCCGCCACGCAGTTTCGCGTGATCCCTAAGCTTCTGCGGGACCGTTATCCGTCCCTTACCCTTAACCTCAACCTTCTCTTTTGACCTGAATACTGTCCTTACTTCCCATTCGTCTTTGCCGGTACGCCTGTTTCCCAGATTTTTCAAATCTTCGATGTATTTGTTCCACTGTTCTTCCGTATAAATCTTCACACACGGACCGGGCCACTCGCATAAATAAGCTACTTCACCAAAGGACTCGCCGATATCGCCCGGGAGACGCAGGCGTCCCGATTTTTCAAGTACAATTCCGTATGCTCCATAAAAATCCATTAAGTCTTGACTAATCAGCCTATGTAGTGTAAGTATTTGTTAGAAAATGCCTATTATTGACTATAAATTTGTTCAGTACAATTATCGGTCCAAACCGCCAAAAGCCTCAGTCGACAATTTACTTAATTTATGTTAGTTAAAATTTATTAGTGATAATTCCCATTTATTAACAAAAATTTAGTGTAAATTCCTAAATATGTCACTGAAAATTTACAATTTTCCCAACATATTATCAAGCCTAAAACTGGCTTTTAAACCTATTTTTGCACTTTTTTTCATCAATCTATATAAATAGCAATTAATTCTCTTTCGTTTTGATTAAATCTCATTAAAAGGGTAAAATGCCACCATTCCTTTTCATATTTTCTGAGGTGAAATTGAATGCCCAACCCGACGGACGTCCGCTCCCTGTTAACTCCAAAGCTCACCAGCCGTGTGACTGAGCTTAGACGCACAATCCATGCTAATCCTGAACTGGGGTTCCAGGAGAAAGAAACCCAGAAACTGGTAATGAGCGAGCTTGAGTCCTACGGGATCAGGTGCAGCAAGATTTCGAATACCGGGGTCCAGGCGATTGTTCAAGGCAAATCCGGTAAAAAGTCTAAGGTCGTGATGCTCAGGGCCGATATGGACGCCCTTCCCGTTACAGAGGAAGCAGATGTCAAATGGAAATCAAGAAATACGGGAAAAATGCATGCATGCGGCCATGATGCCCACACTGCGATGCTACTGGGCGCGTCGAACATTCTCAGTAATAATCCTCTCGACGGCACAGTGAAGTTATGCTTTCAGCCATCAGAAGAAACCGGAACAGGCGCGGGCGTAATGATCGACGATGGGATCCTTGAGAATCCCAGGGTCGACGCTGCTTTTGGGATTCATGTCTGGTCCGGAGTTCCAACCGGTAAATTCGGGATCATGCACGGTAATGCTCTGGCTGCAGTCGATGAATTTACGATCAAAATTGAAGGGCGGGGCGGCCATGCGGCATTGCCGCACCAGGCTGTCGATCCGATTTTCATTTCGTCGCAGATCATTTCATCTTTCCAGAGT
>DASWIV010000336.1:0-11987 GCA_036397475.1 bacterium | reverse complement strand
GCTCCAGGAACTGCAGACGTATTCAGCCGATCTCAACTCAATGACCGGCGGACGTGGCACGTTTGAGATCGAGTTCAGCCACTACGAAGAAGTGCCCGGCGATCTGCAGCAGAGGATAATCGATGCACGCAAGGGAATACTTAAAGAAGACGAAGATTAATGATCGTGAATTTTTGATTTGACCCGTCTTAGCCCCTCCCCAACCGGAGGGGTGTTTATTAGGCCATATGAATTTTAATCCGGGATGGCGGAATTGAGCAGACGCAAAAAAATAGATATAGTATTGTGGCCCTCACAAATTTCGCCACCGGCGAATTTATGTGGGTGGAGTGAGAACTCATTTTGGTTTCTAAATTGCAATACTAATAGCAGGAGCCTTTTATGAGTGTTGCCTGTGTCATAATTGCCACAATACTGTTGATGAATGCAGGAGAGGTAGAACAATCTATCTCTTCGCACCTTGATAATCCTGAATGCGAATACCAGATAGAAATAATTGCGGATGATTTCGACGGCGATGGCACGACCGAATTCGCGGTGATGGCTGAAGGCCCTGAAATAAACGGGTGCCCATCGAATGGGGAGCTCCTTTTTCTCAAGGAAACAGACGGGGAATTGAATGTGGTTTGGAAGAATACGCTGCTGAGTCCATGGAAAATGACGGCAGGCGATGTCGATGGGGATGGGAATAAAGAAATTGCATTTGGCGTGTGGAAAGAAAGCAGATTCGATCCGGTGCTGGCTAAGCGTCCATTTTTCTACTACTGGGATGGCGAAAATATTCAGAGAAAATGGCTTGGGTCGAGGTTAAGCAGGCGATTTGAGGATTTTGTCCTTTTCGATATCAATTCAGATGGCTGGGATGAATTGATAGCGCTTGAAATTGGTGAAGGAGAAGGGAGATTTGTTACGGTCTACAGGTGGGACAGTTTCGGATTCGAATGGCTGGGAGAGACCGGCGAGATCGCAGGCATCGCTTTGATTTATACGTATGAAGAATCGCTTTACGCTGAAACGGACACTCAACAATACACAATAATTTTCCGGGAAGAAGACAACGGAATATTCGAAATCGTAGCGGAGGAAACAAGATGAGATCGAAAAGCCTGATTGCAAAAAGTGGAAAATTCCTGCTGCTGGCAGTGATTGGATTAATTATGCTGATCAAGCCATTATCGGCGTCGGAAGAGAACGTCCAATCAGACCCTCTTTATGAACAACTGATTTCAGAGACCGATTCGCTGGACATTATCCCGCAGGAATACACTGTCGAGCCGGGCCTGGCGAATGTCGCGAACCTGCAGCAGTTCGCGGAAGAACTTACGCCTGCACAGATCGAATTTCTTGAGAGCAATTATTTTGTCGTCTCGCCTACGGATCTCGAACAGTTATTCTACATCTACGAAAAAAATACATATAACAGGCCCGATAAAATCCCATCATTTATTACAACAGATTCGATACTGCATACGTACCATTTCTTTTTCGACTATGTTCTCCGTACTCTCGAAGAAAACAAATTTTCAGGAATTCTTTCGGAATTAAGCCAGGGAATGCTGCGGGCGTCGTTGGAAGATTACAATGTGGCTGATGATGAGAACGCGAAAGACGCGGCTTTGCGGAATGCAGCGTACTTCGCAGTCGCCTGTAATCTGCTGGATGGAACTCCGCCGCCGGACCTGGTCGCGGAAATGGCAAATGCAGACCTTGCGAAAATAGAAAGCCATGACGGCCGTTTTGATTCCAGGGTAACAACAGTACTGATAGATTTCACGCAGTTTGTACCAAGAGGGCATTATACGAGGTCTGAAGAACTCAGCAGGTATTTCAAAGCCATGATGTGGTATGGGCTGGTAGGGCTTCCTTTAAAATCGGAAAATTTTAACAATTATGTACCGACCCGCATCGCTCTCGTAATGGCAAAAAATCTCGCTCGGTATGAAATCGATGGAGCTCCTGCGTCGGAATTGTGGGAACGGATCTATGAACCGACGGTATTTTTCGTAGGCAAATCGGACGACTTTTCATTCAATGATTACTGGCCGATAATTGAAGAGGTTTTTGGCTCGTATCCTCATGTCAATAAATTTGGCGACAATGCGCTGATCGATGAGTTCCTTGAACAGGTCAAAAGCCTTCCCGGACCGGGAATTGAGCAGTATGTACCTGTAACCGAAGAAGGCGGGTTTGTTAAAGGCGCACGCCAGTTCAGGTTTATGGGCCAGAGATTCATACCCGATTCAAGAATTATCCAGGAGCTGGTCCACAATTCGGTAGAAAACAGGCTGGTACCCAGCGGATTGGATGTTTTCTCCGCTCTTGGATCGGACAGGGCAGTCGAAATAATGGAGGAATATTACGGCACAGGTAATTTCCCGGATTATGCCCCCCAGATGGCAGCCATGCGGGAAGAAGTAAACAACTACGATCTCGCGCGATGGCAGTCGAATCTGTACTTTGGCTGGATATGGAGCCTGAATTCAATAATTGCTGTACCGGATGAATGGCAGCCGTCGTTCATGCAGAACCAGGCGTGGCTCGATAAATCGCTCTTCACTGCAATGGGATCGTGGACGGAATTACGTCACGACACAATCCTGTACGGAAAACAAAGCGGCGCTGAATGCGGCGGCGATTACGAAGAGCCTCCCGCTCAGCCCAGGGGTTATGTGGAACCTAATATCGATTTCTGGAACAAAATGTTATGGCTTATCAGATACACCCAGAATGGATTGAATGACAGTGGATTAGCTGATGCTGTCCTGAATAAGCAATACGAATGGATGCCGGACGCAAATCTGAATGACAGGTTCGACTGGCTTGCTGAAATTGTGGAAGGATGCAGGACAATCACTATCAAGGAATTGACTGGCGAGCAGCTTACGATGGAAGATTATGAATTTATTGAATTTTACGGTTCGCGCCTGGAAGGATTATACCTGACTCTTGCCGAGGGACCGATATTGAGCGAGGACGACCGGGATATGGCGATTGTAGCGGATGTACACAATATAGGCGATACGGTTCTTGAGGAAGGTATCGGACACGCAGCGGCAATTTATGTGATCGTCCCGGTCGAAGGTAAGCTGGTAATCACAAGAGGCGCGGTATTCACTCAGTATGAATTCCTCCACCCTGCAGCGGACAGGCTTACGAACGAGAAATGGCGTGAATGGCTGCAGAACGGTGAGGAGCCTCCATTCGCCGGGTGGACTGAGAGCTTCATGGTTTATTCAGATAACTTCCCGACATTCGAACATGTCGACTCTGCATGTTGAATTACGCGTTGAAAAATATTTATCTTTTTGCATTCTTTACAGGATTCTTTGTCTTTAATCCTCAGGGAGCAACTGCTGACAATAACGCAGGCACCGTAACACTGGCAGCAGTCGGGGATGTTTTTTTCGCCCGGGGTGTAGATGCAAGGATCCAGGAATTCGGGACAGAATATCCTTTCGCATTCCTTGGCGATGAGATTTCGAAATACGATATCTCGTTTTGCAACCTGGAATGCGCGCTATCGGATAGAGGCGAGGCGCGGGTCAAAAGATTTTTATTCAGGGCGGATCGGTCAAGTGCGTCGATATTATCAGATTCAGGATTCGATGTTATCTGCCTTGCGAATAACCATTCGCTTGACTACGGCCCTGAAGCGCTTCTGGACACGGTCGACGCAATTACGGATGCCGGCTTAGTGGAGGTCGGAACTCAGATTAGCGGACAGAACGATTCCGGGGCTGTATTTATCGTGAAGAATGCGCTGAAAATAGGAATTCTTGCATTCAGCGATTTCGATAATTTCGAAGAAGAGACACCCCCGGGATTTCCATACGTAATGAGAGCAAATCATGAGACTATTCCGGATCAGGTATCTGGAACGAAGCAGAATTGCGATGTACTGATTGTTTCGATGCACTGGGGAATTGACTTTGTGGATTTTCCAACGGAAAGGCAGGAATACCTGGCGTGGTTATGCGCTGCAAACGGCGCGGATCTGATACTTGGCCATCATCCACATGTACTGCAGGACGTGAAATACACAGGAGATGTCCCGGTGGTTTATTCGATGGGCGGATTCTTATGGGACGCAACATCCCGGGGCTCCGATAAAAGCGCTATATACATTTTCGAATTGAGTAAAGACCATGCCGAACTGATTGATTTGGTTCCCATAAAAATTGTGAACTGTCGTCCCGTACCTGATTTCAGTTTGTAGGTGCTTAATGTGATATTTCGCATGTCGGCAGGATTTTTACGATTCTTCTGGTCGCAAGATGGTTCCTGAATGACAGATATCAAATTTTCTGGAAAATTCGTGAATTACGGAACTTATTGAACGCGCAGGGAGTCGTAAAGCTGACCGTGAAACTATTCATCATTATATTAATAACCAGAAAAAACATCTCCGCAGGTTGCGATTAAGACCAGACTTAGTATAGTTCACGATATTAATTTGAGCTGTGCAGATATGTGGAGCTGATATTTACAGACAGGAGAATCTCATGACACTTGGCAGATCGGTAATTTTTTCACTGATTTTCACCCTAATTTACGCCTTACCGGCATACGCTGAAATTCCGACAATGACAGTCAGCGAAATCCAGCCGGGAATGACCGGATTCGGGAAGACGGTAATCAGCGGAACGGAGATCCGTGAATTCGATGTGGAGGTTATCGACATATTCCAGGACCTGGGATACGATGGCGGCCCATTGATTTTCGTAAGGATGTCGGGTGAAGTAATCGACGAGACCGGCGGGATCGCCGGGGGTTACTCAGGGAGTCCGGTATTCATCGACGGAAAACTTATAGGTGCTCTCAGCTGGGGACCATACTATACGAAAGGCGATGTCGCCGGAATAACGCCGATCAACAATATGATGAAAGCTCTTACGTACGATAATTCAGAAGAACCGGAAAGAATTTCCATGCTTCCGACGTCGTTCGCGAGTCCGGTCGATGTCGCGGGATCCTCGTACGATAATATTATTCTTGCCGGTCTTGACAGAGATCCGGATCAACTTCTCACTCAATTCGGTGAGGATACCCTTGTCATGACACCGGCGCATGCCCCGTTGATCGTCTCGGGAATCAGCGACGCCGGATTTGAAAGGCTGCAGGAATTCGCGGCAGACAGGCTTCCTTACATGGACCTGGTGAAAGGACCGGGAGGCGGCAACACCGACGGAGTTCCAATACTCTTGGGTCCAACGACCCTTGAGCCGGGCGCGAGCATCGGCGCGTCGCTCGCTACAGGCGATATCGACCTGACTGCGATCGGTACGCTGACATGGATCGGGGACGATGGATCGTTCCTGGCGTTCGGACATCCATTTCTGATGGACGGACCGACAAATCTCCCGTTTGTGACATCCAAAATCGTCTACACTATGCCATCGATCGAGCGGTCGTACAAGATGGGGGAAGCTATCGAGATAGTAGGAACGGTAACACAGGACAGGGCGACAACGATCGCGGGACAGCTGCGGGAAATCCCCGATATGGTCGATTTCCATGTGGAAATAATCGACCACGATCTGAACAGGACCCGCAGGTACGACTACAGCGTGATCGATAAGGAAGAATGGCTTGGATTGTTCACTTACCTGCTGCCGTCAGAAGCGTTCGCTTACACGATGGACAGAATGGGTCCCGGTACCGTTAAAGTAAGTTACAGTATAAACGGCGAAGGGCTGAAGGAACCGATCGAGCGCGAAAATATTATCTACGGGGCGTATTCGCTTCCAATGGAAGCGGTTGGAGAAGTCGCGGAAGCGGTATCTCTATTGACAGATTACAACCAGTACAGAGATGTCCACATAACGGAAATCAATATAAGTGTGGAGGTAACGAGCGCGCGCCAGACGGCGGACATCATCAAGGCGCGATTCAATAATGCCCCGAACATGGGTCCGGGCGCAGTCGGCTACAGCGGTCCGGAAGAAGACGGAGATAGCGATACTCAACCGGAAGAAATGACTTTCGACATGCTGAATTTCGATCCGAGCGCCCAGGAAATTCCGTACGAGGAACTTGAGGATATGGAAGCGCAAATGATGGACATGTACGAGTCGGAGTATTATGGCGGCTTGGAGCTTGTCGGGTATCATCCGGGAGACACTGTTGAAATTCTCGTGACCCTGCGGCCATACAGGGAAGAACCGGTTGAAAATATTATCCAGCTTAAGATACCGGATGATTTCCAGCCTGGAATAACGTCGGTGGAAATCTATGGTGGCGGATTATACTGGTACGGCGGTTACGGGGGGATAATGTATACTGACACCGGAATTTACCTTCCACCTGAAGACCTCGACGAGATCATCAATTCATTCCAGGCCAGGGACAAGGGAAATTCGATCATCGCAAGCCTCATGGCTCAATGGCCAACAGACCCGTACTACTATCTGCAGGACGATTACGAACAGAATGAAGTTGTAAAGTCCTCAACTCCTTCTGATAACGTGGTTTACGGATACTACTCATTGCCTATAGAAATCGTCAGTGATGAAGGGGAAGAAGAGTACGTGGAAGATCCAATGAACGGAGAATACATTAGCGATGAAATGATCGTGCTCGAACAGGGCTCGACTTCGGCTGATGGGCGTAATCCCCACAGGAATTAGAATTTAACATTGACATCGAGCGAATTAATCTGGTTTGATTGCACGGTTCCGGACCGTGCTTTTTTCTTTAATCAAGGGGCAATGAAATGACCAAATATCAACGGATTTTCCTGGTTTTCACATTACCGATTCTGTTAATTTTCATCGGCTGCGGGGGCGGACAACCTGAGGAAGTCGCTGAGGAGCAGGCACAAACGGAAGGCGATCAAGAGTCGGAAAACATGTTGGCGATTACATTTCCATCTCTTGACGGGATAACTATTTCCGCGAATTATCATGATTCAGGCAATAGCATGGTCCCGGCCTGCCTGCTAGTTCACATGCTGGGCGGAAGCAAGTCCGATTACGCTTCACTCCAGGAAAAATTGGGGGCGGTCGGAATCGCATCGCTGGCTATCGACCTGAGAGGCCACGGCGGTTCCACAGAGAGCGGGACGCAGGATTACACGACCTTCACCGACGTCCAGTGGCAGGATTGCGAGAACGATGTACTTGCGGGATACAAATATCTGGCTGAAAAAGGACACACCGCGATTGCGGTTGTCGGGGCGAGTATAGGCGCGAACCTGTCGGTTGTCGCGGGGGCAGATATTTTCATGGCGGATGAAAATGCGCCGCTCAAGGCAATGGTACTTATGAGTCCCGGCGTGAATTACAGGGGGGTTGTACCCGCTCCGCGCGCGCGGGAGCTTGGAAATATTCCGGTTTTAATAGCAGCGTCGGAAGAGGATCGGCAGAGTTATCCCGGCTCGCAGTCGTTGAGCCAGGCTGCAAGAAACGCGGAGTTGACCTCATTTTCGGGATCGTCGCATGGGACCCGGTTGTTCGCGTCGGAAGCCGGATTTGAGGATGATGTGGTAGAGTGGCTCAAAGAAAATCTGAACGAGCAATAATTAATGCCCAATAAACAAAGAACTTTAAAAGCAATTGCCGAGTTATCGGCTCCCGGCACATTCACGGAAGGAGTCGTCAACATTAAAATTCATCCGTCGGAAGCAGGTGCCGGCATTGAATTCAGGATTGTTTCCGGTGGAAAAATCACGAGTATTCCGGTTGAGATCGGGAACCTGCTCGAAGCCCCGAACCGGTCGGTTCTGGTGTCCCCGGAAGATGAAACGATCCGGATAAATATCACTGAACATGTTTTATCATCGCTCATGGGACTTGGCATCGATAACGCGATAATCGAGGTTGACGCCATTGAAATGCCGTTGATCGACGGAAGTTCCCTGAAGTACGCTGAAGCAATAATGAAGGCGGGGATTGTCGAGCAGGAACCGGAGCGGGATGAGATCGTTGTCGATGAGACGATAATTGTCGACGATGGAAATACTGTTCTAATGGCAGTGCCATCTGAAAAATTTATCGTGACACATTACCTTGACCACGAAAATTCCCAGATCGGGAAACGCGCCGCCACTATTGAAATAACCCCGGAAAATTACATGAAGAGAATAGGCCCGGCACGTACATTTCTGATGGCGGACAATATTCCGGCGATGGTTGCCAATGGAGAAGTAAAAAATACGGACGCTAACCAGGCACTGGTCGTTTATGAGGATAAACTGAACCAGACGCTCAGATTCGCGAACGAATTCTGCTATCACAAAATTCTGGACATCCTCGGGGATATGTATCTGACCGGTAAGAGGGTCCGTGGACACATTATCGGAATCCGATCGGGCCATGTGCAAAACAGGGAGCTTGCCAGGAGGCTCGCGCAAATTTACCTGTAATTACCGGGATTTGTAATTATTCCGCATCGGATACTTCCGACCCAGCCTCATCCGAAGTTTTCTCTCCCGACCAGGCAAGCCACAGATCAGGATTTGTCTCGACGTTATAACTTCCCCTGAAAGTAGTGCCATCCTCCGACAGCCAGAAAATTACCGATCCGGAGACCTCGACCCCGGTATCTGTAGTTTCCGACCACGTCGCGTTGATGATTGGCCCGTCAATCGTGCCCTCGATGGAACCTAATTCCCTGAACGTTCCGGTCGCAACGCCATCGACTATCAATATTGCCAAATCACCCCGGGCGGTGTCCCATACACCAGACCACAGCGCATCAATATCGCCTTCCGGAATGGCAGGTTCGATAACGGGTTCCTCATCCACGGACTGATCACTATTATCTGCCGGTAATTCAGCCATGCCATCGTCAGGAGTTCCGGTTTCGTCTGTTGCGCCGGGAGTTTCGGGAGTTGTACCCGGGACATGGTCGAGGGCGGCACGATCGGCAAGCTCGTAATGATTCTCATCTAATTTTTCTCCGCGCCATGTGTCATGCTGATCCATTTCAATAACGCTGAACCACATGCCATCGAATGAATTTCCATCGTCGCCGAGTTTAATCCAGCCGTTGCCGTAATCATCCGGCTCTTCAGACCACAGGAACTCGAGGGTACCATCTTCCTGTACATGGCCGCCTATTTCGCCATAGGGGCCATAAATCCCGAACACTGAATCCTCTGCCTGCCAGATGGCAAGCGTACCTCTTGAGGTATCCCATATTCCGCCGAAATCCGGATAAGCCTGATCCTGGCTGTGCGCGATCCCTGCGGAAAAAATGATCAGTAACGCTGTCAAAACTAACGCTGAATATTTCATTTTTATGTCTCCTCTCACATCGTCAGAATATTAATAAACGACTCACATCCAAATTTCAACTACATCACATCCGGAGAATTGATCCCGAGCAGCCACAATGCTGATTTGATGGTGATTCTTGACGCTTTTACAAGCAGGAGGCGCGATCTGAGGATATCGCCTTCAGCCTTCAATACCGGACATGCGTGGTAGAAATCCGAAAATGCTACAGCAAGTTCGTACGCGTAAGATGCGAGATGAATCGGTTTTTTCTCATCGGAAACTTTCCGTACGATTTCCGGAAGCCGGTTGATCATTTTGATCAATTCAATCTCGGCTGTTTCCATATCATATGAAAAGTCTGAATCGGTTACATTGTCGGGGACTTTAATTTTTTCGTCTTTCGCTTTCCTGAGTATGCTGCTCGCCCTTGCGCCTGCGTACTGAATGTATGGCGCACTCCGCCCTTCGAGATCGAGTACATCGTCGAAATCGAAATGGATTATCTTATTTGTGTCGACACGCAACATGCCGTATTTCAAGGCACCCATTGCGACATCGGACGCCACCTGTTTCTTGGCTTTGTCGGGCAGGTTCGGATTTTTCTCCCTCACCACATCCAGTGCCCTTCTCTCAAGCTCTGTTTTGACGTCGTCATACAGCACGACCTGACCCTTGCGGGAAGACATTTTTCCTTCCGGGAGCATGACCAGCTCGTACGAGAGATGGAAGCATTTTTCCCACTGTGGAAATCCCATGATCCTGAGGATCTGGAAGACCTGTTCGAAGTAAAATTTCTGGGAATTATCGACAACATAAATAGATTCATCGATCTCGAAATCCTCGAACTTTTTCTTCGCGAGTGAAAGGTCCTTTGAGCCGTAGAGGGACGAGCCGTCGGATTTCACAAGGACAAGCACCCTGTATTTATCTTTTATTTCTCCATTAACCAGCGGGAATTCACCAGGGAATTTTTCGTGGAGCTTTACGTCGATCTCTACAATGCGCGCGCCACCGCTGATGGCAGCGATCCCTTCTTCAACCAGCTCATCGACAATTTTCAGCCCTTCAACTTCGACCTGGCTTTCGAAAAAGTCGACATCGAACCTGGCATCGAGTTCCTTATAGATCCTTCGGAATTCGTCCAGGCTCCACCCACGGGTTTCTTCCCATCTCGCGATCAACTGTGGGTCGCCCGAATACCATCGTTCAGCTATGCCACGCAGTGCTTCCTCACGTAACGTATCATCCGATGAAAGTATCTCTTCCGCGTTCTGGTATTGATTTCCAAGCCATTGTCCGAGGCTTCCCTCTATCATTTCTCCCTGCGCGTAGTTTTCGAGATACCAGAGGGATTTGAATACATGGGTTCCTATATCGCCATAATAATTTGCCGCGACAACATCCCTTCCTGAATATTCCATGCATCTGATCAGGCATGAACCAGTGACAACATTTCGCACATGGCCGATATGGAATGCCTTATGGGTGTTCGGCTGAGAGTATTCGACCATGGCGCGTCCGGGAGTCGTTTCCTTCGATTCAGCCCAACTGATGCCATTCATGAGTACATTGGATATCAGATCGGAAGCAAATGCAGGGGGCTTAAAGAAGCAGTTGACGTATCCCTTGACGACTTCGACTTTTTCAAAAATACCAGAGGAATCGAGATTGTAGCCGATCAATTGCGCGATCTCGTCGGCTTTTTCCTTCAGTTGTTTTTTATCCGCGCCCGGATACGCCGCACGTGCGATCTGAAAAACATTTGACAGCGCTACTCCAAGCTGTCCGGGAAATGGAATTTCCCTCAGGGATGGAAATACTTCAGGGAGTCCGTTTTCCCGGAGAACCTGCAGGATCTTATTATCTAATGTGTCACTCATTCGTCGATCTCATGATCCGAATTATCGGGTACCGTTTCGGCACCATCGCCCCGATCGTCATCGGTTGAAATATATTTTTTATAAAATTCCATTACTTCCTGGTCTTCGAGGATATCTATGGGTTCTATCCTTCTGCGTTTTTCGACCAGTTCAGCAGCCTGGAGAAGTGAACTCTGCTGGGTCTGGAAACTCATCCACATCAAAGTGACCCCGAGCAGTACGCCCAGAAGAAGTGCGGCGGGCATGCTCCTGCGCATGTTCTGCGACTGCTGGTGGACTGCTACCGTTTTAACACGCTCATCGTAAAACCTGGAAATAGGCGCGAAATCGTCACTGAGGATGTACATATGCGAAATATTGCGTTTCGGTCCGAACTGGTAACTGACAGTGGTACCCCTGACCTGAAGTTCAGTGGAATTATCATTCGTGACGTCTATCATATTTATGAAAGAAAGGTTCGATTCCGGCCATCCGTCGAGTTTTACATCGATATACCTGTCAGGCCCGAGATTATTTATTCTGATGAATACATAAGGCAGGTTCGCCACAATCACCGCGTCACCGCCGTGGAGAAAGTCAGCCATAGCGCCTTGGTTTACATATTTTACCCTCAGCCAGTCCTCGAGTTTCGGAGAGCGATAATCTTCAAGTTTATACTGGCTGATCAGCATCGGTTCGAGCCGGTCCAGGATATTGCGGTCATCACGCAGAATACTCAGCCCGATCTGTGCGTACGGACTCAGCCAGGCAATTGCGTCCTCGTTGTTCTGAAGAGGGGAATTGTCAAGAAGAATCAATTTCTTGTAGTCGTCTTTTATTTTTTGCGCATTCAGCAGATCGGATTCGCCAACAATTTCGAGCAGGACTCCTGCCCGCTGGTGCATTCCTA
>DASWIV010000335.1:0-7721 GCA_036397475.1 bacterium | reverse complement strand
GTTGATGAAAACCGGATATAGTATGCTCTTCAATGATCGAATCTCCTGACATCCTCGAACGCCTGCGATCCCTCGTCATCAAGGGAGGACAGTTCACCGGCATGTTTGACCGCTCGGTGATATCGCAGTCGCGCGCACTCGAACTTATTGATATGCTGATCGAATCGCTCCCGGTCGAAATAGAGCAGGCCAGGGATATCACCGCCGACAGGGAGAAGATTTTCGAGGCTGCCCGTACCGAAGCCGGAGAAATCATCGATAATGCTGTCCGCAAGGCTGAAAAGCTTGTAGACGCAGATGCTATCACTGAGGGCGCAAGAAATCGCGCAGAGGAGATACTCGACCAGGCGGACGACTACGTTAGCGACCGCCTGAGCGGCCTTGAAGAGGAACTTATGGAGCTGCTTAAGGAGGTCAGGGCGGGCATTAAACGTCTGGGAGTTGAGAAATCTAAAACAGATTTGTAGTATTATTTGTCCGTGAAAGCTTGACAAGGTAAAGGTGCCTTTCTATACTACGGCAGCCTTTTACGAGAAATCGGAAAGCAATTATGGCATTACCGAAATATAAAATATCAAAATCCAATACGCGCACCAGGCGCAGTTCATGGAAGGCTAAGGCCCCTGAACTGGGAACATGCCCATCCTGCGGGAAGGCGCGTCCGTCCCATACAATCTGCCCCCATTGCGGTTTCTATAACGGCAGACAGTTCAAGCCACGCAGACGTGCAAAGCCCGAAGAGTAATTTGTAACCTAAGGAGAGAGATCAGCATGAACGAGGAAATATACGAGAAGCTTAAAGGCATAATCATTGAGCAGCTGGGTGTTAAGGATGGCGAAATTACACCCGAAGCGCATTTCGCCGACGATCTCGGAGCCGACTCACTCGATATTGTCGAGATGATCATGGCGGTTGAGGAAGAGTTCAGTATCCAGGTTTCCGACGATGAGGCCGAAAACCTCGAAAAAGTATCGGATGTAGTTAAATTTATCGAAGACCACAAAGAATAATTGACAAATACTTGGTAACCCGCATTTTACGGCTGCGGATGGTAGCCGGAAATATCTGGAGGATTATTGTCCTCCTTTTTTTGTTTGCAATGTATGAGTTAAGCACTCGTTAACACTCGTGCCTGTGAAAAATAGGGGAGTTGCATCATAGGCCCGACAGCCATGGAGGCTCAGGGATCGGCGACATGCTTACGAGCTTGGCGGTTTAAGTGGATTCAACTGAGGGAATTTTCAGGAACATACTGGCGGCGTGAGTATACGTAATATCCGCCGCAGAATAGGGCTATCGACATCCCTGCGATAACTCCAGCCAGTGGCGAAACCTGCGTGTTGATTAACATGGCGGGATCCAGGTACCACCTGAGGAAATAAACCATAATTCCGCCACCGAGCGATCCGCCGGCTACAGCAAATGTCTGACGCAGAGCAAGGGTAAGCGATTTCCGCTCGGTATATATTCCGAGGAACAGTGTGAGGACGCCTATCGACGGTATAAGCAGGTCCTGTGGATTGATGCAGATATTTGCCGCTCCAAGCACGATCAGCACTCCACTCACCATCTTCATCAGATGAGACCGGCTGAGACCGGAGCCTCGCGACGCCATCAGATGGGAGATCAACACTCCTGCCGCGCCAATCGATCCGATACTTACGGCGGCTACAGAGATCCTGGTGAACCCGAACCTGTAAAGCAGGAATGCGGCATTGGACAGTAATATCAGCGCGATGAACCAGATATTAACCGCGATGGTGAACTTGTGTTTTTTAATTTTTCCGGGATCAAGGAGCGCGAATCCGGCAAGTTTGATGTAGGAGATGAATCTGACAACCACAAAAAGGCTTGTGAACAGGAGCATTATGAAGCCGTCGTCACGGGTCGTTAACAGCTGGACATTGGGGATGCCGAAGATAAGCGCCGTTATACCGTAAATCATGAGGAACAGGGCGCTACGGGTACGGAATCTTTCAAATGGTCGTGACGGTACGGACATACTTTAAATTACCGGGACACCATCCCCAGAGTTGCGATATTGTATCACTTTAACCCGATATTCTCCATAATTTTAGAGAATTCTGTTATCTATCCCTGCATTAATTTCGATTAAATACGGCTAAATTATTCCTGATATATGATCGGAATGGAAATTACCAGCGCGGAGATGCCGTGTAGCTCAAGATTCCCGCTTCCAAGCGAGATATCGTCCGGGGAGAAATTAGCTCCGGTCAGAAAATAAGCGTTCGACTGGCGACCTGAATATTTCGACTGGGCATACTTTCCAGCATTGAATGCTATTGCGCTCCACGTGAAATCCACCAGTTTTTCAAGAACACCTTCAAACCTGGAAGAACCTGTCGCGACACGGGTACGGTATTCACTGAAATCCATTACAACTTCCGACGTAGCCCGGTCGGACATACTGAAATCGCTCAATCCGTCCCCGGTTATAATGTAATCGATCTTTCCACTTTTAATCACCGATGGATCAAGCCAGATTTCCATGTCGTCAATCAGAAGCAGCCCATTATCGACATCGAATGGCAGGTCGAATTCAACAGAAACGGTTGAGACTCCCGATGCGACCTCGATCTGCCCTGATGCTGACAGATCGGGTTCGTAGCGGCGCAGCATAAATTCCCGCCATCCCCTGTACATCGAATTGTATGATGTGGGTTCCAGCGGGAGGTCCGGAAGACTGACGGTCTGTCCCTGTTCGATGGTGACATCGCCGTAAGGCCACCTGTAAGGATCCACCACCTCATCGACAATTGTTCCATCACCTTCAAAATCGACCGTCCTTGCTGAGATGGACTCCGAGCCGTACGTGAAATACTGGAATACACGGGATTCGAACCTTTTGTCCGTTCCGAAAATTTCGGGAGATGCGTCGCACCAGAAAATCGACGCCCTGTTTAATGTGACCTTGTCGCCGGTTGGAAAAGTCTGGTACGCGATGGTTGCGACTGTAAGTACTACCGACCAGACAATGAACAGGACCAGGATCGTCCCGCCTTTTCCCCGCCCGATATAAACCAGAAGAGGGAGGCCAAGAAGATAAACCAGCACCGGAGTCCCGACTGATTCCATCCATGCCACCACTCCATTATTCGAGTCCCGGAATCCACGCGTAAAATAGCCCGCGATCTGGGAGTCGTTAGTATTTCTAAACTGCTGGAGGGCGGGTGATATGAACATCTGGGGAATATTCACAGGATTTAAAAGTCCGTGGGTGGCAAGAAGCATCACCGGATCGTCCTGTGCGGATGGGGCGTTGATCCATGGATTGTATGATGTAATGGCGATTCGTCCTACACCAATATCCCTGGAAACGAGAAGTGGGATCCTGGAGTTAGTGGAGTAAGTGACATCGGTACCCGGCTCAGGATCGAGTATTGAAATTTCATATGTGTCCGGCAAACTCCATTTCAAAGCTCCTGCAGGAACCTGCCTGATAGGATAGCCATTCAGGTCGGTGACCTGGTTCGGGAAATAATTTGCTCCGTACTGAGACCGGTCCATTAATGAGGAATGAGAGGGCATGGTTACTGCGTATGCCGCCGAAAGCACCTGGTTCTTAACTGTTAAGGCAAATTCACCGCTGTCGATTGCCCCGGTCCCCCCTGAGAATGTCGCGGGCAGATAAACTTCAGCAGACAGATCAACATTCGCGGAAGTTGTATCTCCGGGATATAGAATCAGGCTCGCGCCGTTGTTGACTATATTCACTATCAGATCTTTTTTTTCATCGGACAATCCCAGGTAATCTGAAATTTCCATCGCTATTGTGTTCACGCTCTCACACAGCAGGACGTCCGTGGGCAGCTCATCCACATCCATATCGACCGCGAATACGCGCGGGGAGTATTGCAGCAGCGATGTCCCCTGGACCACATTTTTAGCTGACATGATCATGTATCCGGGATTCATCTTTACATAAAGATTTTCCAGGCTGCCTCCTGAATAGCCCAGGTGGATCATGAGCGTGTCGTAGGAATAAAGCGGATGCTTGTCCGGGTATATAATTTTCAATGGAGTTCCGCTGTCCCCATAAATTTCAATGGGGATTTCGCACATGCTGCTGTCCGCACAACCGTACGAGGCGAATACGATCGATTTACTGCTTCCGGGCGGAAGCGCAAGGGGCGTTTTGTAATATGTCGGTGGTACCCACGATTCCAGGTTAGCAACAACCCATCCGTCGAACAGGTCGCCAGTATTGGAAACTTCAACCGTTACAGGGGATGGCGTGTTCATCTTGAAGAATCCATTGAAGCCGTACACTGCATCGATGCTGATATCGTCGGGATTGGGGTTAGCCTTCGAACCGGACGGAATCAAAATAATCGCCGCAAGAAAAATGAGCGCGAAATAGCAGTTACGATATTTATTCAGGTTGAAAAAATTCAATTGGTTGCCTTTTTGAGATACTGCCCGTATGGAAAACTCAGCAGTGTGAACATCACTACCAGTATTATCGCATGCCACACCAGTGTACTCCATCCTGGAGATATCATATTTCTGGTCTGCGGCTCGATAAGGTAGGAATCCGCAATTCTCATCGAAAAATAATAAACCCCTGCCATCGTAAATCCGATCATCGGTTTGAGATGCCTGGATCGTGTTAAATTCATAACCAGTTTTACGAAACACGCTGTCCCTGCCGCGACAATTATGGCGTCGAGTACCACCATCGCCATGGCAGGGATCCCGGGAAAAATCCTCGATTGTGCGATTATCGGAAATCCCAGAACGAAAAATATCGACGTGAATAACACCGATGCTGCTACAACACTATTCGACGCTGCCGGGAAATCCTGGTACCCGGTATTCTCCTCCATCATCGCTTCATATTCGATCAGGCTCAGTGTGATCAGGAAAAATCCGAAAAGCAGAAGCAGTTCGTTCGGACCGAATGCGTACCGGGTAGGGGTCAAAAGGCTCAATCCGAAAGGGTCCAGCTCAAATGCCGCGCTGCCAGAAAATTTCGATGTCAATCCCGCGAACGGGACAAGGCACACCAGCAATACGAAAAATAAAACTATCCATGCTGGTTTCGTGAACTGCCGGTTCACAAGGAACATAACCAGGTCGAATGAAAAATCCTTATTTGCCATGAATTGTGATATTGGTCAGTGATATGACTTCATCGTCGTTTTCCTGCTGGCTGGTGATAATGACAGGAAGCATCCTCCCGTCAGGACCCAGGCTGTTCTCCGCGTTTCTCAGGGTCACGGATAAATATCCTTCCTCCTGATTCTCGAGCTGGTAACGCCCGATAGCAATTTCCCAGATTCCATCCCGGTAATTAAAGAGATGAACCAGAGGGTCCGAATTTTTCCGCGCGTAATGTATCCTTATCTCGACATTATTCCCTTCCACATTCTCAAGTGTTCCCGGTGGAATGGACAGCATGAACATCATCTGTCCGTTTTCCATATTCAGCGACCTTGGAGGTTCAAGCTTCAGTTCTGTCCCGGCGATCGAAATGATATCGTATCGTACCCCTTCGAGTAATTTTTCCCGTGAAACAATTGAGACAGGGATATGGATCAAAACAAGAGTTTTCTGCCGTATGCTGCGGACCCCGGGTTTTTCCACGGGCCTTACCGTCGGGTCCTCATCCCATCCTGCCAGAATTATTTCATCGCCAAATGTGCCGTAGGCATTTCTGGCGGAAATATATGAAAGGCACGCGTTGGCAAGTTTTTCATCCGCCAGGGTAAGGTCGTCATTGAATCTTCTGAATTGCGGGAGATTAACCG
This sequence comes from bacterium, assembly GCA_036397475.1. Lineage (GTDB taxonomy): Bacteria > JAJVIF01 > JAJVIF01 > JAPKYR01 > JAPKYR01 > DASWIV01. The sequence continues at coordinate 1,949 of DASWIV010000335.1, read as the reverse complement.
GCGTGACATCGGTGTTCAGCTCAAACTGGTACTCACCCGACATAATTGCGTTACTCTCGTCGGACGGAACATCTCCGAGATTGAATCCGCCATTAATCGGATACCACAGCCTGGCACCGTACAGCGGGCTTTCGAGATCGTAGGTAAGCCTTCCGGATAATGTACCCTCGGACATGGTTAGATCGCCGATCGTCGCAATTCCGGAGAAGGGCGCAGATCCGTTGCTCTCATAATGCCTCTCTGCCCAGATCTCTATCCTGGAATCTTCAATATACGATTCCCCGTTACGCCCGTCCTGCACAAGATTTTCCATGTTTCCGGCATCGAATGTTACACTCGTTCCTCCCATAGAAAAAGTATCCGACGATTCAGGGACCATGAATGTTCTGATCAGGTCGGTGTCATCGCCCATATGAATTTCATAGCTTTTCGGTGAAGGGCTGAATAAACCGAACACTGACTGCTGCCACATGATTCCGTAGTCCGGATATGCATCCTCCACATTTAACCGTGTCAGCAGAAGTTTGCTTCCCTTGGTCCCGAGCGCCCACCCGTACGCAAATACGCAGAATATCGTGACGATGAATGGGATCGTGTACCAGAGCCACTCCCGCCTTCGGAGCCTCAGCAGAATGAAATAATTTACAGGACCGATGAGTATTACGTACGACGCTAAAAACAGCGCGATTCCGGACAGGTCGGGAAGTTTGGTCAGGTTATCCGTCTGCAGCGAATTGTCCCACATTTTCATTACATTGAAATATGAGTTCTCATTGAATGCCGGACTCGCGGATCCTGAATAATAATTATTTGATGGATATGTCTGAACCCACGAGGTGTCGAGGCGCTTGTCCTGTGTATCCAGGTATCCGATCATGAACGCAAGATAATTGTCCATCCCCAGAAATGAACCTGCCTTGAGCGATGCCAGGTCGAGCCCGCTCATAAGGACATTCCCCAGGCCGAATTTAATGTGCTGCAGTACAGGTATCCCGCTTTCTTCGAAAAGAGTTCGGGCGTTCGACTGTGTCGCAAATGTCACCGGGAAATTTCCGATCATCGGATTCTGCCCGACGAAACCGGGTATCGTGGAAAGCATGCTTATATTTGTTCGTGTCGGCTCATTGTAAAGAAGCGATGGTCCCAGACGTCCGCTTCCATCGTATGCCCGTGAGATAAATGAGTTCTGGTACCTTAATGGATCGTCGCCGAGCCACATGATCATCGATCCGCCGGATAACACGAACTCTCCGAGCGCGATGTGCTGGTTTTCGCTGAGGTCGTAAAATCTCCTCGAGTTCAGAATCAGGCCGTCGATCGCCTGGTATCCTTCGATACGTTGCGGAAGCGACGACGCCTTTACACCCACCATATTTATTGAATCAAGGTAATAATCGGTAGCGGTATTGTACGATGATCCCCAGTATGAATTTGCCTGCTCCGGTATATTTGCCGCGATCTCCGTAAACGTCTTGTCCGGCGGCACGGAAAATGATCCAATGAACGGAAAATCATAACCCTCGTCCGATACCTCCACCCATAATTTGTCATTTTCGTCCAGCATGGTCAGATCGGCGCGGACAACCAGCTTGACCTTTCCCTTTTCCACAAACTGTACAAATATCGCCGGGGTAGTGTCATTCTCCATGAAGAATGGATAAAGGGAATATGTTTTCTTTGAATTCGCGGGGATATCGGCGACCGCTGTGAACATTGCGGTCAGGGGACGAATAGTGTCTTCACTTATGATATGAATTTCGCCGTGATGGTCCCTGCCGGTATTTTCTATTGTGACTGAAACGGGGAAATATTTCCCTCGCTTGATTCTCCCGCCGAACCCTGCCTCCACACTCATCTCGAGCCCCTCGGCCGAATTATCGAGGTCCTGTCCGGCTTCCACTGAACCTGGCTGCGGACCTGTGCCCTGTGCCGATACCCGGATGCTTCCA
>DASWIV010000334.1:0-4402 GCA_036397475.1 bacterium | reverse complement strand
TCGCGAGGCATAACCGATGCGCGGATAGTGTGTTATTTCTCGGTGAACGCGACGACGCACCCGATATATTCGCCGCCTACGATGTCGCCGTGCACCTTGCCGATTTCGACTACCTCCCCTTCGGCGTGCTCGAATGCATGGCGCTTGGAAAGCCATGCGTGTGTACAAATGTAGGTGGAATTCCCGAGTTGATCACCCACGGGGATAACGGACTACTTGTCCATCCGGGGAATTATGAGGACGCTGCAGTCGCCATTAGTTTCTACCTCGAAAATCCCGGCGAAATGGACCGGACAGCAAGACGCGCAAGAGAGTTTGTCCTCAATCGATATGACCTCGATAAATTAGTCGACCGGGTGGAGCGCATGTACGCTGATGCCATGATGCACCAGCTGAAGGAAATGTATTCATAAAAAATTCCTGCATTCTCACACGGGGTAACAAAATTTCTAAATATGAGCATCGCCGTTATTCCCTTATCCCTACTGCCTTCAGTGTCCCATCCAGAATTCTTTCCGCCTCGACACTCGCCTTCTCAGCGCCCTTTTTCAAAATCTCTGCGACCTGCCCCGGATTCTCAGCGAGTTCCTTACGCTTCTCCCTTATCGGCTTCAGATATGCATTCAGCGCTGCGTTACATTCCTTCTTGCAATCGACACATCCACGCTCCCCACTCTCACACGTGGTCCGGACATTCTTAACCGCGTCATCGTCCTGGTAAATTTTATGCAGATAAAAAATCGGGCAGTCGTCCGGATGACCAGGGTCGTTCTTGTACGGCTTCAGCGGATCGGTGTAGTACGTCTTGACGACATCCCACGTCTCCTCCTCCGTCGCCTTTATCTCGATCGCGTTCCCGTACGATTTACTCATCTTCCGGTTATCCGATCCCGGCACTGTCGGAAATTCCGAATGAAGATAATCCGGCACGGGAAAAACCGGTCCGAATTTACTCGTAAAACTCTGTGCGAGATCGACTGTCAGATTCAAATGCGCCGCCTGATCCTTTCCTATAGGTACAAGCTCGCCACCATACATGCAGATATCCGCAGACTGCAGCACCGGATATCCAAGGAAGCCGTAGTTCGGAGACTCAATTTTCAGATTCTCGACCTGCTCCTTGTATGTCGGGTTCCTCAATAGCCATCCAACCGGAGTGAACATCGACAACACAAGATGAAACGCCGGTATCTGGACAATATCAGACTGCTTGAAAATTACCGATTTTTCCGGATCGAGGCCGCACGCGAGCCAGTCGAGAACGACCTCCCGCGTGTTTCCATTCACATCTAATCCGTCGGTGTAATTCGTAAGCGCGTGGTAATCGGCAATGAACCAGTAGCAGTCGTAATCGTCCTGCATGTCTCTCCACGTCTCGAGTGTCCCGTGAAGGTGTCCGATATGGAGTGCGCCTGTCGGACGCATTCCCGATACTACTCGTTTCTTTCTTTTTTCAGTCTCGCTCATGTTCCAATCCTCTATTTATTGTCCGGATTTTGCCCCCATTCGGACATAAAAAAATCCGGCAAGCGCCGGATGTGCACTAACACGTATCCGGCTCATCCGGTTATTCGCCAGACCAGGCCCATTCGATACGCAGTTGTGTTTCCGTGTTACTCATTTCCACCACGGGATAATACCATAAAATGAAAAACGCGTCATTCCATCACCCTTCCATTGTGGCGCTCACAAAATTCGCCCCATCGAATTTCTGTGGGTGTCCTAAACATAATCCCTTCATATTTAACTTATGTTACAATCCCCCCCATAAACTGACAGGAGAACATTCGTATGTCTTATTCAACTCGATCGTGGGTCATCCCCAAGCATGGAGGACCCGAAGTCCTTGAAATGGAAGAAGGCGTCACGCCAGAGCCCGGTCCAAACGAGGTGCGCGTACGCATGCGCCGTGGCGCTCTCAACCATATGGACATCTGGATGCGCCGGGGTGTCCCGGGAATGAAAATTCACTTGCCGCTTATCCCGATGTGCGACGGTATGGGAGTGATAGATAAAATCGGCGATGGAGTTGTGCATCATTCCGAAGGTGACCGGGTTGTCCTCCTTCCCTGCCGGTCGTGCGGAAGCTGCAAGCACTGTGTGGCAGGCGAAGATCCATACTGCGAAAAATTCGGAATCCGCGGAGAGACTTTCAACGGCTACGCGTCCGAAACTGTAGTCGTGCCGGTGTCGGAAGCATTCACACTGCCTGACACGATCGATGACGATACAGCCGGATGTTTCGGCCTTGTTTTTCTGACGGCGTACAGGATGGTATTTACCCGCGGACAGGCAAAACCGAATGAATGGGTGCTTGTCCACGCTGCCGGTTCTGGTGTTTCATCCGCGGCGATTGCGCTTCTGAAAATGATAGGCGCGAGGATAATCGCGACAACAGGCAGCGACACGAAAGTAGAAGCAGCCCACGAGATGGGAGTCGAGCATGTCATCAATTACAACGAGGCGGATTTCGCGGAAGAAGTCAAAAAGATCTGTGGAAAGGTGGATCTTGTTATCGACCATGTAGGCGGCGACTCATTCGCGTGCAATGTCCGTTCACTTGCGAAAGGCGGACGCCTTGTAACCTGCGGCGCGACAAAGGGACTCGATGCCGACATGCAGCTCGCCCATGTTTTCTATAAGGGACTGAGCATCCTCGGAAGCACGATGGGTTCGCGGGCCGAATTCATGAAGTGCATCGATATTGTCGGACGTGGAATGGCGAAACCGATCGTTGGCAAGAAATTTACATTCGATGAATACCCGCAGGCGACCGATTTCCTCGAACAACGGAAGGCATTCGGCAAAGTGGTTATCGAATTTCCTGAAGAAGAATAACTACCTGCAAAAAGAAACGAATTGGATTATCCTGACTCCTGTTAATATGAGACAGAGACTCAAGTACATCCTTTTTATTTATCTATCTGCATGCGTTGCAGTTCTTGTCAGTTGCTCTAAGCCGGAGCCTCGTGTAATCCCCGATCCCTACGGCGAACTTGAGTCAATCATACGAGAAGAAATCGGCAAACCTGAAGGCGAACTCACCGACGACGATTACAATGCAATCGCTGAGTTAAAAGTAACCAATCGACCGCTCCACGATCTCACCGGAATCGGAAAACTCACCAACCTGGAAGTACTCAGTGTCTACAGCGGCGACTTCGGATCGGATTTTGTCAACATGCTTGTCGGAGAGATGTTCGGCTCCTCTACACACAATAGGCACGAATCAAGAGGATTAACCGACCTCATCCCACTCCAGGATTGCCAGAATCTTAAGAAGCTCAACCTCTTATCTGGAGAAATTGAAGGCCTCTCGCCAATCGGAAAATTAACAGGACTTACAGAACTAGTCTTGTCTGACAATGTCATTCACGATTTCCGCGCAATTTCCCGACTGACAAACCTCGAAGTCCTGAACATCAGCGGCAATCCGATAGAAAGCCTTCCGGATTTCAGGAAGCTGAAGAATTTGAGGGAACTGGTCGCAATCGACTGCAATCTCACGAATTTAAATGTGTTGAGGAATGCTTCGCATGTGATCTCACTGGATGTCGGCATGAATCCGATAGAGGACATATCACCTCTGAGAAACTTTCATAATCTCGAAGAATTCAGCTTGATGGACACCGATCCGGATTCAATCGAACCAGTATCAAATCTGACATCATTGAAGAACCTGAATCTTTCAAGCTGCGGTATCACAGAGATACATGCTCTTTCTGGATTAACTAACCTTGAAGTATTAAAGATAGGGGGTAATGATATTGAAAGCTTCACTCCTGTTTCGGGCTTAACAAATTTAAGGGAGCTGGAATTTGGTGGAGAAAATATTCAGGATATCGAATTCCTTCGCTACCTTTCTAAACTGGAAGATGTTGACTGCTACATTCCCAATGTAACCGACGGTTCTCCTCTGACAGATGCAATCAATTTGAGAAGTATCAGGACTCATAATTGCGGTTTCACCGATATCGAATTTCTTTCAGACAAATATGAACTTGAAAACCTGACACTTTGGCATGCCCCTTTAACAGATGTATCACCGCTCTCAAATCACATGAAATTAAAAAACATTAATTTATTCGATGTCCCGATAGATAACATCTCTCAATTAAAAAATCTACCTGCTCTTGAGAGTCTTCACCTTAGTTATACGTTTATACAGCATCCGGTGAAGCTAGATATTTCCACCGTGATAGGATTTCCTAACTTATATCTTCTGGATTTAAATTGTTACGAAATCACAAATGTGCCAGATCTGACCTGCTCCCCGAAAACAGGACCAGTCTGAGTTTTGGTTTTCCGCTACAATATACCAAACGGAGGCCAGAACATGGCAGACAAGAAAAAGCATGGAAAACGTTACAGCGAAGAGCAAATCGTAAAGGTTCTTCAGGAG
>DASWIV010000333.1:0-4623 GCA_036397475.1 bacterium | reverse complement strand
GCCAGGGAAGGATCGAAGGAGATAGCGTTCGCGGTCCTCGTGACCACATTATCCATTGTTGCCGTATTCGTTCCGGTCGCGTTCATGAGCGGAATTGTCGGGCGTTTCATGTACCAGTACGGCATTACTGTCGCTGTCGGTGTTATCGCCAGTTATTTCATCGCGTTCATGCTTGGACCCATGCTGGCAAGCCGTTTCCTGACCGGCAAAAAAGATAATTTCTTCCTGTTTTACTGGTTTGACCGTGGGTTTGAAAAGGTGGAAAAAGGTTACCGCTGGCTGATAGGCGCGGCCCTGCGCCAGAAGATACTGACCCTTGTCATTGCCACATTAGCGATGATTGGATCGATCGGCCTGTTCGCATTGACCAAAAAGGAATTCCTGACCAACGCAGACAGGGCGTCGACAACTATCAATATAGAATTGCCGGTCGGCACGTCAATACAGTCTCTAAGTGAATACACAAAACAAATCGAGCGTGTGCTCGAAGGTATTCCGGAAGTCGAAAATTATCTCACAACACTCGGAGGCGGAGCGTTCGGCGAGCAGTATAAGGGCGATATATTTGTGGATCTGGTCGACAAAAAAGAGAGGGACACCACACAGTGGGATATCGAAGACATTATCCGTGAGAGAACCGCGGATTTGCCGGGCGGCAAGATTATTGTCGGTGGATCGGGCGGGTTCGGCTCGATCTACGATATCCAGGTGGAAATTTCGGGTCCTGATGGCGACCAGATACAGCAGATCGCGGAAGCATTCGCCGATCGTATTAAAACCGATCCCACCTTCATGGAAGTGGATTTGAGCTCTGAGGCTGGCAAGCCGGAAGTCAGGATTAATATCGACAGGGACAGGGCGGCGGACCTTGGTATCGACGCCGCGTCTGTGGGCTCCACTCTTCGGCTGCTTATCAGCGGCGAGGACACTGTATCCACATTCATGGAGCATGGGCGCCAGAATGACATAAAGGTCCGACTGCTCGATACCTATCGTGACAATCCACGCGATATTGAAAGTTTATTCGTCTTCAACGAGGACGATGATCAGATAGAAGTGTCTAATTTCGCCTCAGTTAATATCGGCTCAGGCACATCGCAGATCTCTCATTCCAACAAGATGAGATCGATTTACGTAAACGCGAACATGAGCGACGGTTTCACTGTTGGCGACGGCAAGGATGTTCTGGAAGGCCTGTACGATGAACTAATCCCGACAGGCGTGTCAGCCAGGGTTGTCGGCGAGGCCGAAATTATGTCAGACAGTTTCCAGTCGATGGCGGAAGCTCTGATTCTCGCCATTGCATTGATCTACATGATCCTCGCGGCGCAGTTCAATCACTTCGTGCATCCCCTTACGATCATGATGAGCCTGCCACTTTCGTTCATAGGAGCTTTCGGGGCGTTATTTTTCACTGGCATGACCGTCAATATTTTCTCATTGATCGGAGTAATCATGCTGATGGGGTTGGTGACGAAAAACGCTATCCTTGTCGTTGAATTCACGAACCAGCTTCGCCAACGAGGAATGGAACGTGACGAAGCTTTGATGACCGCGGGACCGGTCCGTCTGCGTCCGGTTGTCATGACCGCGTTATCGACAATCGGCGGTATGCTTCCGGTCGCATTGATGATCGGCGGAGGAGCCGGTGTCGAAATGAGAGCCCCGATGGCTGTCGCGGTTATCGGCGGACTGGTGGCATCGACATTCCTGACACTGATCGTTGTTCCTGTGGCGTACGCGATTTCAGACACCGCAACAGTATGGGTTGTCAGGAACATTTTGAGGATCAGGGACTGATATTGAAATAACAGACAATAACGAGCTGCACGGGCAATTATTGTTGTCCGTGTTTTTTTTATCGTATTGCATCCTTACGCCGGCTTCCAGCCTTCTTTATGATTATTACCCCCTTTCCCGATTGACCGAGAACCTTCTCTACTTTATACTATAGATCGTATATACGCTCCTATAGTGAATTATTATCAGGGAGGCATTTCATGTCCCGGACCTTTACTTCCTCCCTCCTTGTTCTCGTATCCACTCTTGTCTTCATTCTGGGATGTTCAGGCAGTGATCCTGTCACGCCAGGCCAGAATCGGGACGACTTAAGATACCAGTCATCCGATGTCCAGAACTCGCGGTGGCTATGGGGACAGTGGGAGATCGCTGTAGATCTGGAAAATGAGACCATCAGCGCCATTCCGCTGCGTACGTCGAACCTGCATTTCAATGTGGTTCCCCTGCTGTACGAAGGTACACTAAATCAGAACATCAGCTTCGCAAATCTGGCGATAGACAATCCGAATAAAACCCTGTTCGTCGACATCACTCTCAAGCATCCGTTCCCGTCGTTGAAGCAGGTGCCAGGATTCGATGTCAAGGGAATCCTGTTCACCCGGGGTGAAGAATACGGCCTGACTGCGTCGAACACAATTATGGCAGGGCAGGACGAACCCAGGCTCAGCAATGCCGACGGTTACACCCGGTGGTGGAACCCGGACGAGTTTCCCGTGAAAGGGCTATTCGGCTACAACGACGGCAAGTTCGGGACATCGGACCAGAACGGCGGATATAAAATAAATATTGCCGGTTACAAGCTTTTCGCCGACGAACTCGGCGCGCTCGACACCATGGAAGATCTCACCACCGCGGAGCGGGCCGTTTTCAGGGCTGGAGAATCGAACACCCGGCGGTACCTCATTGAGTTCGGGTCGGAACCATCCAATTACCTCGTGTTCAACTACGCGGTCGACGCGAACTGGGGCGTTCTTCCCGGCTGGAAGCCGAGCGATGGACCGCCTGATGTGCCCTCCGATTTTCCATTCACATCAAACCAGCAGGAACCGTACCGGTTCAAAATACTGGAGACTATGAATTCACTCAGCGCGACCGATGTAGCGGGCACGTCCGGAACACTGAACCTTACACTCCAGCTTTTTGACTGGCGCGCGCTCGATCCGATCTCGACTGTCCCGATGGAAGTCAGCATTGTTCAGGTCGAAGTACCGCAGTTCGGAATTCCAGCCACCGAAATTTACCCGATAATCGGATCGAATCCCGGGACAAATATTTCTACTTACACGGCGTCGATAACGGGAAACACTCTCGCAAAACTCGATTATCTCGATGTCATTTTCACCGCGACATCGTCGGAAGGCGACTGGCAGAACGGGGTAACGGCGTTTCTGGATATCGATCCGCTCCAGTCGTATTTCATGTATACCGCCAAAGTGAAAGATAATAATCCGCTTTCCGGATGGACACGGGTATATTCCCGCTCGCTGTATCCGGAATTCCCGAATCAGGGAGTTAATAACGGGGATCTCGCGGTTTACAATTATCTAAGCCAGCCCCTGACCGTTACTGTCGATCAGGCGAATCTTGATCCTAACCAGGAGGGCGGCCACGCTCCTGACAGTATCAATGTCTGGGGAAATGAATACGAAACTCACAGCGACCCCGAGCATTATCACCTGCCGCTGGATCCATTGTCGAATTCCGGGCTATGGAACGACATCAGCGGGATCACTGTGTCCGATGCCGGCACGCGGCTATTTTTCTCGACCACAAATCACCTCGATGAATTCGCGTCGGGCGATGACGATCCGCTTTACTGCTATTTGAACTGGGTAACGCATACGTACCTCGGAAACCAGAAGGCTGCATTTTTCCAGTCCCTGTATTTCTCGAATGGCGCTCCCCGGTTCTGGGCGACTGATCCGTCGAATGGCGTGAAGGTCCTGACAGACTACATCTACTCGGTATTTTTGTATGACAATACCGGGCTTGGGTCTGGCGACCCGGGAGTCGATCCGCAGAGATATATCATTCTCAGGTGGACGCCCCCGTATGAAGTAAACGAAACTGACGCTGACTGGCTCAGGCCGAGTAATGTCCCGCCGAGCGGATCGGGTGTCGGCTATGTCGACCGCGACGAGCCGTGGAAACATCGGCTTGCTGTCGATGACCAGCCCGGCCTGGACCGTGTGTTCATACTCGACAGTGTCGGTGAGATCGAGGTCATAAACTGCGATTTCTCCCAGGATGAATTTGTTGGCGCGACACCGTCGGGAACGGTCACCATTCCTAATCTTCCGGTGGAAATTTCTGGCATAGTGGATATCGAAGTTGTACAGACGACAATAAACGGTACCCCGAGGAATGAGGTTGCGGCATTGTGTATAACGCCGGATGGATTCTGGCGGGTCTGGCTGTTCGACTTCGAGCCGTCCAACCCGATTGACACACAGGCTGTTACTGTCTGGCTGAGCGAGCCGTACGATGGTGTACCTCTCTCTGTTGACTGCCTGGATGATCCAACGGAGATCCATGTCCTGAACAAGATCGGCGGATTCACCTACGCGACAGTATTCAGATACTATCCGTAAGAAAATAACTAAACGCCGGAGCGCGGGATTCCTATCACGCATCCTTATCCGCCGGAGCGCGGGATTCCTATCACGCATTCCTTATCCGCCGGAGCGCTGAGTTCCTATCACGCTTCCTTATCCGCCGGAGCGCGGGATTCCTATCACGCTTTCATTATCCGCCGGAGCGCGGGATTCCTATCACGCATCCTTATTCGCCGGAGCGCGGGATTCCTATCACGCATCCTTATCC
>DASWIV010000332.1:0-12880 GCA_036397475.1 bacterium | reverse complement strand
AATATTTCCAATTACAGCTGACTCATAATCGATTGGCAATCCCCATAATTCCATTCCCGTCACGGCGAGAAGCATCGTCGGAAAATCGAATACAACCGTTCCGTCTTCATTTTCGGCTTCGATATACGACCGCCCCATTATTAAATTACCGGCGTTGTTATCGATCAGGGTTGCGACCGGCTCCCCCTCGGCTGTTGTGTAGCTGAAATTCGGGCGGATAAATTCTATCGCGCCGGCGTTTCGCTGCATGATTACCGGCGACGCACCCCACATCATCGGAGCGGAAAAATTCGGATCGTCGTTTCCACGCGTGAGGCTTGTGGAAATAAAATACATCGTACCCAGCTGCTCCGGTTTGATTTTTATTAACGCTCTTCCTGACACGGGATCCGTGTAGTAAGTGAACATCCCCTCGTGCATCTCGTACTCGACTACATAATCCGCGATAGAATCGTAAGGCTCTTCTGGCGCGACTTCTTCGGACGGCATATCGGCGGGCATTTCCTCCGACATTTCGTCCTGCGCGAAGACGCCTGACCACGGCGCCATTATTAAAACCAGTATAATTGTTAAAAATCTGAGAGTTTTGATCATGATATCTCCATCCCCTACATGCTGGTTTCCCGTGAAGGATTACTTTTAATGAAAAAGGGCTGATAAACTGAATTTTTTAAACAGGCTGAGATTTTAACCGATTAGAAGGAAATTTGTCGAATTTAATACGAGGAAAATTTGCTGCAATGTTGGTTTTCGTATAAGTTCCAGCAATTTTTAATGACTAAAATATAGAACCGGGTTCTTGCGAACCCGGCTTCACTACACTTTATATTGCGATGGACAGTAGTGGCCAAAAGGAACTTATTCAGAATACGCTTGTTGGCGAAATCCTGTTTACGTCCCCTGTTGCCAGGGACGAAAGTAAAGTGGTTTCCTTACTACCCACATCACTTTCTGACTTAATTCTACTTCATTAAATTTTAATTCACAAGTGTTATATCGTCTTTTTTAGATAAAAATTAAGTCTTCTTTAATTTCATTAATTAATAAAAAATCCGCCCCTTAAAGGCGGATAGCTTACTTTCAAAATCATGTACACTGTTACCCTTTCTCCGACAAGCTTCGGGTACCGTCGTCGCCAGCCTGCTTCACACCCGCCTCGTCTTTCTTCGCCTCGCCATTACCGCTCGCTGCCGCGATACGCCGGGCAGCCGCTTTTCTTCTCTCCTCGTGCTTCGCCCTTTCCTCTTCAGACAACGGCTTCAAGATGGTGTGAATAGCATCCTTTCCATATTTGAAACTGACCTGCGACCGCCGGTTTATTTCCTCTAATCCATCAAAGGTAAGCCGTCCGTTCTCATCCATATTCTGATCCAGAACATGGCAGAAAACCTCAACCAGGTCCGGATCGAACTGCGTACCTGAATTCTTTCTAAGTTCCTGCTTTGCTATTTCCGCCGGCAAGCCTTTTCTGTATGGCCTGTCAGAGGTCATCGCGTCGAATGCATCAGCGATCGCCATGATTCTCCCAAGAAGCGGGATCTTATCTCCCGGGACGCCCATGTAACCGCGGCCGTCCATTCGTTCGTGGTGCATGGTAAGTCCATCGTATGCCGGACCTAGGAACTTGATCGGTTTAAGTATTTCAGCCGATTTTCTAAGGTGGTCTTTCATTTCCTGGAATTCATGCTCATCCAGACGGCCGGGTTTTCCCAGGATCAGTTCACTGACACCTATCTTCCCGATGTCATGAAGTATTCCGGCACGTTCCACGTACTCAAGTGTTTTTTCATCGAATCCAAGCGCGCGTCCGATCGCCACACAGTAAAGTGCTACACGTTCGCTGTGTCCGATCGTATATTTATCTTTCGCGTCGATAGCGCCTGAAAGCGCACGAATGGTCTCGTTATAACCCTGTCCCATCTCCTCGTAGAGATGCCTGTTTTCCAGGTTCGCGGCGGCTGTGTGAACGATAACCTCAAGGACCCTCAGCCGGCTGACATCCACTTCCTCGCCATTTTTCAGATAGATATCCACATAGCCGACAATTCCCCTCGGGCTCTTAAGCGGAATTGAAAACAGGGTGCCGTTATCCAGTTCCTCATCGTCGAATATATGCACGGAGACCGGGTTGTCGAATTCCGACAGGAGCGGACGTTTGTAAATTTCATCGAGATCCTTGAATCTCTCCGCGATTATTCCCTTGTCGAGGCCGCGGTTGAAGAAATCCTTGATGAAATCGCTGCCCTGGTGAAATTCGATAAATAAATTTTCCGGATCGACAAAAATGACCCCGAATTCGCTCTCGGGATAAATCGACCGGATCTGCCGTCCCATCAGGTCAAGGACATCCTCAGTGGTTTCAGCGTTCAGGATTTCCTCGCTAGCCTCGTGGATGGTTGTCAATTCATCGATCTGTCGTTTAGCGGTGTTATACAGTCTTGCGTTCTCAAGTGCGATACCCGCCTGACCGGCAACCACTTCAAGCAGATCGAGGTCGTCTTTTGTAAATTCTTCGTGGCTGGATTTATTGTTTACGTTCAGTACGCCAAGAACCTGGCTGTCGCGTCCTTTTATCGGCACGCATATCAGGGAATTGGTGTCGTACTTCTGTCCCTTTTTCTTCTCTGTTTTCTGCCCGAACCTGGGGTCGTTCTCGATGTCGCGAATGAAAAGGCTCTCGCCGCTCTGCGCTACTGTGCCCGAAATTCCCTGCCCGACCTTTACACGGGCGATTTTCATGACTTCTTCCGGAAGGCCAAGTGCCGCCCTGATCCTGAGAACATCGCTGCCCGAGTCCCTGACCATCAGCGACGCTTTCTCAGCGCCGAAAATTCCGGCTGCTTCTTCTACAACAAGTGAAAATAATTGATCGAGGTCCAATACCGAACTAATGCCCTGCGTAACCTTGAGAAGTGTGCGCAGATTCTTAACCTTCCTCGTGACCTGTGTGGTCAGGCTGGTTAAAAGTTCATTGTCCAGTGAATCGCCTGAAAAGTCCATGAAACTAATTCCTTACTATAATATGACCTTCTGTAACCTTAGAGGCGAATTTAATCCGCCTTCATAAGATTGCAATACTCCCTTATTCTGCAGTTCTAATTAAATAAAACACATAACCCGAGGCAGGCTATACCTGTCCTCGCATTAAATCAGGACGATAACCTGAAATGTTAACACTCATGTAATATCCAGTCAAATAAATCAAATCGCACCCGACTTGCATCGCTCTCAATCGCCCCATCTGGTTCAGATCTGGAATATTACAGGGAAATGGGAAATTCCCCCGGGAGTACCTGAATCCGTTCTACGGCTACGTCCTCTCCTAGTAATAATTACCATCTAATTACAATTTTCTCAAGTATAATTGCCCGGACAAGGCGATTTTTAAGCATTTGTTCGATATACTTTAGAATGGATTTATATGCTCCGGGTATATTCTGAAAAAATATCGGGGTATAATTTCCTGCCTGCGGCTGAACAGCCTATCAAAATACAGTGGTGAAAGATCATGACACAGTCGGCCCGCGTCGAAGAAATGACGCAAGGACCTGAAAATCCATTTGACCTCGATGAAGCCCTCACTAAAGGATTCCAGAACGACTGCACCGACCTCCATATCCGTGCAAACGACTATCCGATCTTCAGGCTTCACGGAAAATTGATCAGGGATAAAACTTATCCGATTTTTACTCCCGACGAGACCAAGAAACTCTCCCTGAGCCTGATCAACGACTACCAGAAAAATAACCTCGAGGAAAATGGAGACTGCGACCTTGCCTACGAAATCACCGGATTATCGCGATTCAGGGTCAATATATTTTACGAACGCGACAAGCTCGCCTTAGCATTGAGGACAATCCCGCAGCGAATTCCGAAGATCGAAGACCTTGGAATTCCCGAGACCGTCTGTAAGGAAATGTCGCTCAAACCACGTGGCCTCGTGCTTGTAACGGGACCTACCGGCTCAGGTAAATCCACATCCCTGGCCTCAATGATCAATTACATCAATGAAAATCGTCCCTGCAACATCATCACTGTAGAGGACCCTATCGAGTACAGGCACGTAAGTAAAACAGCCATGATCTCCCAGCGCGAAGTCGGCGCGGATACAATAAGCTTCTCAAGGGCGCTGAGGTCTGCCTTGAGGCAGGACCCCGACGTCATCCTCCTCGGCGAGATGCGCGACCTCGAAACCATCTCCACCGCTCTAACCGCGGCGGAAACGGGCCACCTCGTGTTCGGTACTTTGCATACCAACTCCGCGGTATCATCGGTCGACCGTATTGTCGACGCATTCCCGGCTCACCAGCAGGCGCAGATACGTCTGCAGCTTTCCATGACGCTGATGGGAATTCTATCCCAGACCCTGCTTCCGAAAACCAGGGAAACGGGCGGCGGACGTGTTGTCGCTGTTGAAACACTTGTGGCAACCCACGGTATCAGGAACATGATCCGCGAGGCGAAATCTCACCAGATCCCGACAGCGCTTGAGTCGGGCGCTAAATGGGGGATGAAAACCCTGGACATGGACCTGAAGCGCCTGGTGCTTGAGGGCAAGATTACGATGGAGACCGCAATCGGTATCTGCCATAACCCCGAAGAATTCCGCGCAAGCCTCAAGGGCTGAGAAAAAACAATCTACCATTCAAGATCTACGGGGAATTTGGAGAGGAATACGTCCAATTTTTCGTTATTGGAGTAGAAATCTTTTGCCTCGGAGCACTGGCTTGGAGCGCTGGCTTGGAGCGCTGGCATCTTGCCGGCAGCCCCCCTACGTAACGCTTGCTTGGAGCGCTGGCTTGGAGCGCTGGCATCTTGCCGGCATTTCATATTCTACCCGGGTGCAAATTGCGTAACTGGAGTTTCGCGCTTCCAGTCAGGATGCGTGATGGGAATCCCGCGCTCCGGCGTTTAGGAATGCGTATGAGGAGTTTCGCGGTTCCAGTCAGGATGCGTGATGGTCCGCAGCGGCGGACGCGCTCCGGCGTTTTTTAGGTAGGCGTACGATGAATAAGAAAATTAACGACCCGCCGGAAGCGAGTCGTTAGGAGGAGGATGAGGGTGGGAGTATTACGTGCTTCTTTAAGCTATATCTTCGTCAATAAAATGAGTACGTTATGCCCAGTGTGAACATATCCTGGTCTCCGCCGAGCCAGTCGTACCTTATCGACCCAAACAACTGGTCGCCGACCTCGGCTGCAAGGATCGCGTTCAGTCCGCTCTCATTATCCAGATCGTCGGATGAAAAATACGTGTATCCGGCGCCGATATATACAGCGCCACTGGCCATTGAATATCCGCCTTCCGCGAGCGAATAAAGGTAGTCCGCGGCGAGAGCGTAGAACTGAGTATCGGCCATCGAAATATCGAACTCGAGCATGTACTGCTCTGCCCGATACTGCCCGGCTACATACAGGCCAGAATTATCGATGCCGTCGCCTGCATCCGGCATGCTCCACCATCCGCCGCCAAGGGAGAAGGTTCCCATATCCATCGGATTGCCCCCATACTGCGCGTAGGCGGGCAGTCCGCTGATACCGAACGCGATGATCGCGGCGATGGTGAGCATTGAAAATCTTTTAAACATTTATTTGCCTCTCGTTTCACATGAAGCGTCTGCTTGGATGTCTTAAGTAATATCCATTAATTTTAATTAAGTTTGAATAAATATAAAAGTTTCCCACGGCCGATAAATTAAATGTATCGCCATGGTTAAAAGGGTTCAGAAACATTAAATCCGCATCGATTTTATTAATGCACCCGATTATACCCGGGATTGGTGTCGTATGCCCGCAAAAAAGAACGAAATATCCTTACCTATACCAGAAGAGCTGAGGGACCCAAGACTGCTCCTCAAGCGGACGATCGCGCTCGAAATATGGGGGGTAGTGGTCCTTACCCTTACAATAGTCTATTTCCTCGCGCTCATCGACTACGGGGGAACTGTCGGCGAGAAACTGGTCTGGATACTCCGTCCCTTAGGAGGAAAAGCGGGATCGTGGATGATAGCCGGATTATTGCTGCTGTCCACTTTTCATTTACTTTCAGCGGCGAAATTCTCGATCACCGGACGGCTGGTGCGCCTTTACACAATGTCTATCCCGCTGATACTTGGCGCGTATGAATCATCCATGCACATGCAGTCGTTTTACTGGGATGTCGAGGCGATTAAAACAACGGGATATGTCGGGCTGTGGATCGGGCGTGGCATGCGCCTGCTTGTAGGCGACTCCGCGGTGATCGTATCGGCGGTACTGATAGTCACCCTGGCGTTTGTATTCCTGCAGTTGAATCCGCTGGTACTACTCAAAGCGCTTGGCGAAGTGACTGTCATAGGCCTGAAAAAACTATGGAACACCGACAGAAAAATTGAAAAAACGCAACTTCCTCCCGCGAATCTGGAGTCGGTCCTTTTCAATCATGAAGCAGAAGAAGAAGAATTTCCGGAACCCGAGCCCGAGATTATCGAACCCGAACCTGTCAAAATAAATTCTTATCAGCCTCCTCCGGGAAGCCAGCTCGATCTGGGACTGGACGAGGTCCATGCGCTTCCAAAGCCGATGCATTACAAACTTCCATCGCCTGAGCTTCTCGAACCCGCCGCTCCCCCGGTTGTGGATGACGATTACCGTGAATTCGCGGCCCAGAGAATCGTAAAAACACTCGATACGTTTGGCATCCCCTGCCAGGTCAGCGACGTTATCACCGGTCCAGCCGTGACCAGGGTCGAAGTTGTCCTTGGAGAGGGAATCCGGGTGAATAAGGTCGAGGGGATGGAAAAGGATATAGCGTATATCCTTCCCGCGAAACGCGTACGTGTGGAGGCCCCGATCCCTGGGAAAACAGCCATTGGAATCGAGTTTCCGAACATTCGAACGAATCTCGTAAGAATGAAGGAACTCGTATCACTCCCGGAATGGAAAAAAGCTCGCGCTCCGCTGACGATGGCTGTAGCGAAAAATCTGAACAACCAGCCGGTCCTGGCGAATCTTGGAAAAATGCCGCATCTGCTTGTAGCGGGACAGACCGGCTCGGGTAAATCTGTGTGCCTTCACTCGATAATTATCTCCCTGATATACAGGCTGACTCCTGAACAGTTACGTCTGATTCTGATAGATCCGAAGATGGTTGAGTTCGGATTCTATGAAGGCCTTCCGCACCTGCTGACGCCTGTTGTGAACGATGTCAACGACGCGGTCAACGCGCTGCGATGGTCTGTCCAGGAGATGCGCGACCGGTATAAAAAACTTAAGGTAGCCGGCGCACGAGATATCAGTTCATTCAATCACAAGAAAAATTCGGATGACCGAATGCCGTACATCGTAATCGTGATCGATGAGATGGCTGACCTTATGGCGCAGGAAGGGTTTGAGATCGAAGCCTGTATTACGTCATTGACCCAGCTCGCCCGTGCGGTCGGAATTCACCTGGTTCTTGCCACCCAGCGTCCAAGCG
This sequence comes from bacterium, assembly GCA_036397475.1. Lineage (GTDB taxonomy): Bacteria > JAJVIF01 > JAJVIF01 > JAPKYR01 > JAPKYR01 > DASWIV01. The sequence continues at coordinate 5,425 of DASWIV010000332.1, read as the reverse complement.
TAAAAATCATCACCGGAAACATCAAGGGAAATATTCCTGCGAGGATCGCCTTGAATGTCGCGTCATATAACGACTCACGTACGATTCTCGACCACAAGGGCGCTGAAACGCTATTGGGCAACGGAGATATGCTGTTCAAACCGGTCGATGAGGATAATCCGACCCGCGCGCAGGGAGTGCTTGTCGAGGATGACGAAATAAGGCGTGTTGTGGAATTCTGGTCGAAACAGGGTAAGGCTGACTACGATGATGAGGTCACTGCCGAGCATGCTCCGACAAAACCCACAAAGGGCTCAGTGGGAGTCGGAGAACCGACTGATATTAATTCAATGGACACAAAAATGGTCCGCGACGCCATTACGGTTTTCATGAACGAAGGGGAAGCCTCCACATCGAACCTGCAATCGAAGCTAGGGCTTGGTTACCCACGGGCACGTCGCCTGATGGATCAGATGGAAGAACTTGGGTTGATCGGCCAGAAAAATGGCTCTAAGCCGAGAGATATCAATTTCTCGGCATGCCGCAAAATGATCATTCAGATAGAGGGTACGTCCGCCGCGGACGATTTCCCGCTGCCAATGGATAACAATGTCGATGAGATACTCAGTGAGGTTTAGAAACGAAACCCATGGATAAACCATGGGTTACAAAGTTATTCGATCGCTATACACGCCGGATACTCAGTTAAAAATACTTCCAGTGAATTTCATACTGCACGTAGTCCGGGACATTCTCGTGTTTCATTGTCATGACGTAGTAACTTATGGGTTTGTCAGCCTCGATCTCGAAACTGAAATCGCTCCCGGGCTGGTAATTGTCTGACGGAAAGTACCGCCCGTTCTCATCGATCAACACAGCCCTAAGCCCCACATAGCTCTCGGACCAGATCCTGATACGTTCTCCCGGATGCAGAAATTCTGTGCGGTACCAGTCACGGTCTTTTTCCGAGACGAGAGTCCCATCGAGGCTCATTTCTGGATGCACGCTTGAAAGCAGAAGGTAATGGTCGGGCGGAAAGTCTTCCTCGTCATAATCGTCGGAAAACCATCCGCCCTCGGTGAGACCCCACAGGATGAAGGCACCGATCAAAATTAAAGGTCCTGTGGGGTCTCCCTTTTTATTGGTACATGATGTTAAGGTCAGGGTTGTAAAAAGCGTCAACACGAGAAACGCACTGAGTATCCTGTTCAGCATGTGTCTACTCCGATCAATGACAATCTTCGGTGCGCTTCAGAATTCAAAGACCCCCGGGAAACAAATAGACAGGCTGGTACGGCGATCAGGAACAGGATGGAGATGGTGATAATGCGCGGATTCTTCATGACCCTGTCCTGCCTTTGTTGAATAGGACAGGGGGTAGAGGGAAAAGGTTGGAAGTACTTTAAATTTAGAGTCAAATAATTTAAGTCTTAAAATTCCATGTATCCTCGAAAGGTTAAATCAGGAGTTTAGTCAGGGGACCATACAATGACTTCACCTGTCATTATTATCGGGATATAAAGCGTATTGCCATCTTGCGAAACCGCGAAATCACCAACCTGCCGGGTTGTTTCGGTAAGACAATAGTATTCAAGATCTAGTGTATCAGTATTTATCTTAATAACTGTCAGACCAGTGCAATCTTCATCATGTAGACCGTTATATGTGATAGCCCAAAGGTAAGGTTGACCGGGTACTTTGTGACAGAATCTAATCCCGATAGGAATTTGGCCTAAAATATTATCTGAATGAGGTGTTGGAAAACTTAGTTCATGAACTAAAGAATTATCAAGTGTATCAAAGACAAGCAGAGACCTCTTTGGTAATCCTTGTGCAGGATCGGGAACAGCCAAGAATCTCATTTGGTCGTCCCATGACGTCATTTGAGCCGCTGGAAACTTCATAAAATCAATTTTGCCTACTCGGGTGATTTCTGTTGCTTGGTATGTTTGCAGATTATAGGAAACCAGAAGGTCACCAAATATCCAATCCGCTTCCGTTGGACCATTAGGAATCATATCTTCATCCTGATGAATTACAAATAATTTATCCGAGTATGGTGAATACCAAACAGATATCGGAATAGGGTAATAGGTTTGTATAACATTAGAGATTGAAAAATTATCGAGATCTATCTCCGTAATTCGACCTGTACCGGTTTGATGCTTTGCATCCATGGGACCTACAGGTTCATATGGGGCTGGCCAAGTTGAACTAACGACCCAAATTTTTGTACCTGCTTGATTTATTGTAAGATTAAATGCCAATCCTTCTAGTTCGATTTGATCAACGGATTCATTCGAAAGATTAATGCGCCTAATTTTATGGTTGTTGCCGCAAACTATCACATATAAGTATGTTTCGTCAGGTGATAAGACCATAAATGTGGGAGCAGGGACAGTTATACGGCGAATCTCTGTCATAGTCTGTGTATTAATCTCCGATATATAATTATCTTTTCCGAAAGAGACCCATAATTTAGATCCAGTCGTGTTCAAAATACTATCAATTGCACCTTCAGTTCCTATCTGATAGTTAGTTCCAGAAGCACGTATATATGTAATAGCGGCCAAAGAGCCTGCAATAATAACTAGCAATAAGGCATACCAGATAATTTTATATTTATTCATCTCACTTTACCTTCTTTATTAATGTCGTGTGATATAGTATTGGCTGCCTGCCCAAAACAATAAAGGATTTACTGTCTTAACTAATTCATATCGATAAGTATCATCAACAGCAACGGTGTATATTTCTGGACCTATCTAGCGCTTTCAGAAAGTGATCGTCCGGAATCAGGCTGTAGATGCGGTCTTCAAAGGATAGTTGATTGTCCGGTTTCGTGTGCATGTGACCGCTCTCGTGATTTGTTACCGGACATTATTTTCATTTTGAGCTATAATGCAAGGAAAATGTTGGCTTTTGCAACGGTGTCAGATTACACTTTCATCCATAATTCATCCACACTTCGTGCCTGCTCACCTTCAGCATGACCTCCAGAAGATCCTCTCACCATGAAAGTTGTTTTAAAAAGGCATCTGACTTCATTCGGAAGTTTCGATTATGAGTGCTCGATCGCCGCCGGATGTAACTAATAGCCGACCGTCTGGAAGCTCTGTTAAAAATATCGGATACTCAAATTCAGTGCCAGTACTAATAGCATCTATTATCTCACCTGAAAATGGATTAATTATATAGATCCAATGCCCAATCATTGGGGGAGGACTGATTGCGGGATCATGGGCTCCACCAGCAACATAAACTCTATTTTGATATATACTGCTGACTAAAATACTTCTAGCACCAATTACATTATTGCTTATATTCTTTACATTTATTGTAGTAACAATTGAATTGGTTTTAGCATCAATTATCCAAATTCCGTCAAAATACTCCGGATTATCTGGTGCCATAAATGGTGTCCTGAAGCTTATCGCCATTTGGCATTCTTCGAACGGCCAATCATTCATTATGTTTGCTAAAGAACTTCTTGGTAATTGGCCGAATATTCTAGGTTCCATCCTGGAAAAAGTAGAAACATCAATTATATCCAAAGGCGATGACTCGCCATATGCGTTGCCTGTCAGTTCTGATCCAGATTCTTCGCTAACAGTATAGCTTTCAAATGTACTGACTATTATTTTGTCTTCATCGCAATTAGCATAATATATAGTTTCTGGAAATGCACTTGTTATTGCAGTCCTAAGCACTGATTTAGAGTCTATCGATATTTCCAGAATCAATCCTGTATCAGGATACATGTATCCAAATGTTTGGTTATAATGCTCTCCTGGAGGAGGCCATTGGCAAGTTGCAACATAAAGCTTAGTTTCATCTGGAGACAAGACGATGCCACGTGGGGGATTATCGAATGAGGCTGAATCGACAACTATGCTTGAGTCAGTGTCAAAATAGTATATTCCTCCATCGTTTGCGAAATTCCAGAATGTGCAATAAATGATACCATCGGCGTCAGGACCGCATGCATCAACAACCGGACCTATGGAATATTTTTGAAACGTCCAGGTTCCGGGAGGATTCTCTTCTAGCTGGATTAAGCCAGAGTTTTCATCTACTACCCAAAAATTGTTCGGGGAGGAATCAGAAAGAATTTTCATTAATGAGCTTTCAGGCACCACTATCAAATTATTTGGTTCTGCCGTTAAAATAAAAGTCAAAACCGAAAGAAAAATAAATAAGAGCATGAATAATAATATAGTAATCTTTTTTTTCACAATAATCACCTCAAAACTCACTTATTTTAATCGCACCTTGTGTTGTTTCTAAAATCCATAGACCTGAATTGTCAACTGCGGCAGTTCTCAAAATAACAGTTTCGTCTGTTTTGCGGCCATATAACCAAGTTTTAGCCCTGTTATAATATTCGTACGCGGCTTCCATCCAGGATATAACTGCTGGATCCTGAGACATTATTCCATCTTCCCAGTGGCCTGGGTCACCGGAATATGAGGTCTGGAGATATTGCATAAATCGATCATAAAACCAGTAATCATCGGGATTTTGATTTGTATGCAATCCTATGAATCCCATTACAGATTTTAATTCGCCTGAAGCGCATAATGCTTGCCAATCCTGATATGCTGGCGGCTTTAGCAAACTACATGAAAGTGATACCAGCCAATCCGCATCCCGACCTAGCAAGGATGGATTATCTGCAAAGTCCGATGCCCATATAGCATTGTCAACAGTGTGACTGGTATAAGGCTCAATAGGATCATTTCGAAAATCCGACATGAACGACTGGTCAGCGCGAGCCCCTTGATCTTGAACATTGCCATGTGCTAGTACAAACATCACGTCAGCCTCACTCTGGAGTCCATACTGTGCTGACTCTCCCATACATGAAGCTATCACATATTCTTGTCCGAAAGTTAGAATATTTTGTTTATAATTCTCTTGAGTAGGAATAGGTGCGCCACTGTCACCGCTCTCACAGCCATATATATCTATTGCGCCTGGGCAACTACTAGGTTTGTACTTGCTTCTGACTACAGATCCATATTTAAGATAATCGATTAAATCAACTGCAATTTGTATATACCCTTGCCCAAAAGGGTGATTAGGATTAAACTGGTTGCAGACAGCAATTGAATAATCCTTAGTATACTGTCCTGCGATATCAGTATAAGAGTCATTGCTGCTCACCACGATTTTAGGGATAGTAGAGCTATCCCCAGGAGGACCATCGAGGGGACCTTCAAAATCGCTCGCATGCGCGATTGGAGCATAAAATGGCACCCATTCCATTTCTCCAGGTGAAGTCTCCATTCGATACTCCAGATTGTCACCCCTGGTGTAAATATGAACATCACAATCAGTCGGAAGTTTTAAAGTGTCAAACTCATAGAAAATATCCAGCCATTGGTGCTCTGTGTGCGGTAGTGTTAGTTTGTACAGTGTAAGGTCAATACTCTGGAAATGAAGA
>DASWIV010000331.1:0-6658 GCA_036397475.1 bacterium | reverse complement strand
TAATTTTATTTTTTACTCGATTACTGATCCGTGTGTTATTGCCCTTATAGAACATGGACTTTGTCTTTTGGAAGATTCATTGAGGGATGAAGTATTTGGACCTGAAAAGTAAATTATGGTTGATGCTTCAATCAAAAAAGCGATTGAATTGCTGAAGAAGGCTGCAGACGCTAAAAAATGCTTCTCGTGTGGATGCTTCCATGACACTGTAGGCTCAATCAAAAAGGCGTACGATGATAACGCTATGCCAGAATCTCTGAGGGAAATCCTTGAAGACTCAGAATCCGTATTTACTGAAAAAAAATATGAGTGCCTTGGATGTGACGAATGCTGGCCTGCGATAGCAGTTAACGTGATGAGTGAATCGGATTCCACACCTGAAATAGATCCGGCATCATGCGGTACAGATCCACTGGTTTTAAGAGAAGGCTGGCCGCCATACGCGGGTAATTTTAAATTGTTAAAATTCGATGCTCCTTTAGCGGTCTGCACACTGAACGATGAACGGCTTTACTCCGAAATCAGCAAAAAAAAATATGATGGAGTCTCAATTACCGGCACACTTCAGACTGAAAATCTCGGGATTGAGCGAATTATTACCAATGTGATCTCAAATCCTAACATCAGGTTTTTAATTTTATGCGGTGAAGATTCAAAAGGCAGGATTGGGCATTTACCGGGACAGTCGCTGATTGCCCTTTACAGGAGTGGAATTGATGCAGCTGGTAACATTATAGGCGCTAAGGGAAAGCGTCCGGTGATAAAGAACATTACGGCTGATGCCATCGATTATTTCAGGGATAACATCGAACTTTTGAATTTAATGGATATTGATAACATCGTTGAACTGGTTCCGTTCCTGGACAGGTGCCTGGACCACTATCCGGGACCAGCGGAAGGATTTCAGAATCAGTCTTCAGTTAAAGTCTATAGGGGAGATGTTAACGGAAAATTAACCCTGGATAACAAGGGATACTTCATCATTTTTCCGAATGCGTCTTCCGGTGAAATATCCCTTGAGCATTATAATAGCGGTGGTGTCTTGAACGCTGTTATCAAAGATAAGTCAAGTGCAGGGATTTATTTAAAAGCTATTGAGCTTGGCCTGATTTCAAGGCTCGATCACGCGGCCTATCTCGGTAAGGAGCTTGAACGTGCGTATTTGTCACTTGAGGCTGGTGAGAATTATGTCCAGGACGCGGCTCCGGAACCGGGAGATCTAATAAACGGGCAGCCGGACTGCGATCGTTCATGCTGTGAGGAATAAATTATGAAATGGAAAATTATTTCGATTTTCACAGTCATTCTGTTTGTATCTTCTTACGGAATATCTGTAGCGGAAGATATGTCTGAGGATGAATCACAGACTGAAATTTACAATGTCGATGAAGTAATGGAATCACCTGATGATTTCACTGATACGTTCCTGATCAGAGGAGTGGTGAGCGGGTGCGACGCTGAAAAAGAAAAATTAGTCCTCATTGACTGTACGGAATATGAGGACTGCGACGTTGTTACCTGTGCAAGGTACATGCTTCCGGTCAGATGGGCAGGGGAAATGCCTCAGGTGGAGGATACTGTAATTCTGAGAGGATCGATTCAGGAGACCGATGATGGATTGATGTTTGTCGCTGAAGAGCTTGAAATATTAGAGGCTGATGATTGACCGCATCAAACGGAAAAATTGAATATAAGCAGTGGCTGATACCCTTGATAGTATTCGCCGGGGTGTTTCTTGTCCACTACATTTGGATCGGGACTCATCCTGCTGAAGCTGAGCTCCAGAGTAGGTGGGCACCGGTGGATGATGTTGTGGAACAGTCGTGGATGGACAGGTACATTGAAACAAAAAGTTTTTTCCTCGGCTATTCTTATTCCCTCAGCCTGGCGTTTGTTTCATTTGCCATTTTGAAGTTCATTGCCTTTAGGGAGAACACGGCAAGAAACGCGGCGCTGGGTGGGATTACCTTAACTGGATTTCTAGCGGCTACTGGATGTTTTCTGATCGGTTGCTGCGGTTCTCCCATGCTGGCGGTATACGCAAGCCTGCTGGGAGCGTCATTTTTACCGTTCACCGGATTAATTGTTGCCGGGATTACAACATTAACTATTGGATTTGCGTACTTATGGATGAATCGCAGGCTTCAAAAATGCTGCGATGAATCTTGCGCTTGTAATTCAGAGGAAAAGCCTGTCGTATTAAGCGAGGCTGACCCAGCTTGAGTCGCCAAGCATAAGGCGGGTTGCATTCGGCTTCGTATCGCTTCTTTCAACAACCACCTTACGTCCAATCAGGCAGTCGGTGAGACGTCCCGGAATATCTCTTATTATGGACTCCTCCAGGATGATCGAGTGTTCAAGCTCGCAGTTCATTATGTGGCAGCGGTCATGGATGGATGTGTATGGACCGACAAAAGCGTTTTCAATTATGACATTCCGTCCTATTATTACAGGTCCGCGTACCGAGGAGTTGATAATGCGTGAGTTTGGTCCAAGGACCACACGCCCTTCAAGTTTACTCGACGAATCTACGTGGCCATCGATCCTTTTATCCAGCGTATCCAGAACCAGCCTGTTTGCTTCAAGCATATCCTCGAGTTTACCGGTGTCTTTCCACCAGCCTTCTACTATGCTTGGATAAACCTTCAGGCCATCATCCATCAACTGCTGGATAGCGTCGGTGATCTCAAGTTCTCCTCTGAAACTTGGCTTAATTTTTCGTGAGGCTTCGAAGATCGATTTATTGAAAAGATAAACGCCAACGAGGGCAAGATTCGATTTCGGGTCGGCGGGTTTTTCGACAAGCTGCTTGACGGAATTATCGTCGTTCAATTCAGCTACACCGAACTGTTCCGGATTTTTGACCGGCGTCAGGAGGATCATGCAGTCGGGTTTTCTCTCGTTGTATTCGCTGACAATGCCCTTGATTCCGTCGCGGAGGAGATTATCTCCAAGGTACATGGTGAAGGTATCGTCGCCGATATATTCTTCGGCAGTCAGGACAGCGTGGGCCAGTCCGAGGGGCTCAGCCTGGAAGATATATTCAATATTAACGCCCCAGTTGCTCCCGTCGCCGACCCTCTCCATTATCTCGCCACGGGTGTCGCCGACAATTATTCCGATCTCTGTTATGCCCGCGTCGCGCATGAATTCGATCCCGTAGAACAGGATCGGCTTGTTGGCAACCGGTATCAGCTGTTTCGCGGAGGTGTATGTTAAAGGGCGTAATCGGGTTCCCTTTCCGCCGGAAAGAATGAGTCCTTTCATTACTTTATACGACTCCTTGAGTTAACTCCTTCTATACAGGGGATGGAGTATAGCGGTCAACAGGTATATTGGTCAAACCGGGACAGGATATTTTCGTTTGATGTATCATGTATAAGTATAGTAATCTATAATGTGAAATCGCTGGGAACTCGTCCGGAGGCATAATATGTTCAGCAGCAAGCAACTTCCCATTTTCCTGATTAATATAGCGGCGATATTATTTATTTCATCGTGCAGCGGGTCGGGACTATCACCTGTAATGCCCGATTTGTCAACTTCGCCTTCCATTCAGGTTGACATGTCCCCTGACACATCAAGCCAAATGGAATGGGGATTATGGAGTGTGGCGATCGACACAGGGAATGGCACAGTCGAGTCAGTGCCATTGCGTGGAGCCATGTTCAGGGCGAATGTGACAATGTTCCTGCAGCCTCCGGCAGGATCGCTGTCCAACCTGATTTTTCAGAATCTCGATTTATCAGGCTGGCTAACAGAGGGGAAGATTAACCTGGATGTCGGATTCGCTCACCCGTTCCCGGGATTCGACGAGTACACGGGATTCGATGTTGTCGGCGCATTCTGCCATAACGGCTCGAACATGTCGACCTATGACCCGGGAGTAAATTACGGCAAAAAGGGCGTCGATGCTGTAATGCTGAATCCCGACGGATACACGCGGTGGTTCAACCCGAGCGAATTTCCGCAGCAGGGAATTCTCGGCTACACTCCGGGAGCTGCAGGTACTAAAGGATTTATTCCCGGTGCGACAATTTCCCCGTACAAATATTTTGCCGACGGCATTGATTCTGAGGAGACATTAACGGACTTTTACAATGATCCGGGAAATTCTAATACTCGTGGATATTTCAAAGCCGGATCGGCTAATTTCAGGCGTTATGAGCTCCAATTCCCTATGGATGGCGGCTTCCCGGTCCTGAATTTCCAGTACGGAGTCCACGCTTCGTGGGAGCAGAATACCCTCGGGCCGCCGTGGAATGTCGAAGACTTCCCGATCACAGCGAATATGCAGGAGCCGTTAAATATCGCCGAGGATGTGTCGGATTCGAATTTGTATTTTATCGACTCGAGTACATATGGAGGAAGCTTTGTTATCGATATAGAACTTCTCGATCACCAGGGATTCCAGAACAGTAATGGTGTCACGGGTGAAATTGAAGCTGTTGTCGTTGAAGCTCCATTTGTTCCGGGTGGGGCCGTGATAACCGCAGCGCCAAATCTGGTCCCGGGCGGATCAAGTGAATACACATCGACTTACTCAATTGAAATTCCTGACTGCGAACCAAGCGAAGCAGGCGAAGCGCAGTATCTGGTTACAATTATCTCATCCGACCCGACTTCATACGATTCAGGGCTCGGAGCTCCATATCCCGATGGCGCGGCTCTCGCGGGTTATTTTGCCGGATACGTAACGATTGCGGATGAAGTGGGTAATCTTCCTCCGGTAGCGGGAACAATCGACTTTTACTGGGATTGCGATGGCGATCCATGCTCGGGACAGATAATTACATTTGAAATTTCTGAAGCCTATGATCCTGAAGGCCAGCCGGTTACGGTGACCTGGGATTTCGATGGGAATTTTGATTACGCGGACGACATCGATGGCGATGATACGAATCTGACAGGAGAATATATTTTTGATACACCTGGAGTATATGAGGCTTACTGTCGTGTCAGCGACGGGACATTCGATTCCGATGTCGGGCCATACTCAGTGACGGTTATCGACTGTACCCCCGACTCTCCGACAGTGATTGCCGAAGTGCCAGCCGTAAACAGTCCGCAGAATATCGGATATGACGTTACGCTGAATATAGACGATGGCTACGCATATATTGCCGAAAGCACAGGGGCGTCGGGTAATCTCTGGGTTGTCGATATAGATCCTCCGGAATCTGCATCGAAGCATGGCTCGGTCGATTTTTCATATCTTCAGAGCGCTATCGCAAATAAGGGAGCGTACGCATATATCGGCGGAGTTTACCTGAATGGAATTTCCACTGTAGACTGCACCGACCCAGACAACCCTGTAGTGATTGACACTTATCTTCAGGGTTTGAGCAACGCGTTTATAAACGACCTCGATGTTGTCGGCGACCATCTTTACGCGGCAGCTCAGTGGGGTGGAATTATGGTGTTCGATATAACGGACGATCCGCCGATACCGTCGTTTGTGGGCCAGACACCCGGCGGATTCGGGCCGGTAGTAAATTCGAGTACCTGTGCGATTACTCCGGATGAGCAGTGGGGATTTTACGCGGACGGATACGAGATTAATCCCGATATGGACGATTTTATCAAGATAGTGGACCTGTCGGATAAGTCTAATCCGAGTGTGGTCGGCGACGTAATGGTTCATTACCATTTCTATTCCGACCTCGAAGTCCAGGGCGATTACCTCTACCTGCACGAGGATTCTTATTACACGATTTTCGATATTTCGGACCTTCCGAACATGCCGATTGTCTATTCAGCGACAGGATTCGGAGGGGGATGGTCGGACCAGGAAATTTCAGGGAACTACGCGTACTTGATGAAAGGCACGTTCGGATCGGGCACATTGAGAGTGCTGGATATTTCCGATCCTGCGAATCCATCGATTTTCACCGACCTGACACTTCCGGGTGGAGGACTGGGTGGCGCGTACGATTGCGGACTTTTATATATCGGAGCCGGATACAATGCGCTTGATATAATTGATCTATGGTAAGGAATCAATTGTCCGCAGATTGGCGCGGGCGATACTTTTTAAGGAAAGCTGAAATTACCAGCGCGAATACAAGCCCGCCTATTGCGGCTCCGATCAGTCCCTGAAAAATATAAGAATTTGTGTTGTAGATTTTCTCTGCAGCCGCCATTTTTTCCTCAATTTCCGCAGCCGCCGCGCCGGATGGATTCGCCTATGTGGCAGGGAGCAATAATTTGAATTCGGATCTTGACCCGGACGGAGATTTGGAAGTCCAGGACGATGATGCGATTCTGATGAAGCTGGACCCAGATCTGAATCTGGTCTGGGCGAGAGAGCGGGAACCGGATCTTCTAAGATTTTTTCCGTAATATTTTCTCCATTACTTTGCCTCTTGCGAGTTCATCGATGAGCTTATCCAGATAGCGGATCTCACGCATGGTTTTTTCCTTGATTTCTTCTACCCGTACACCACACACCACACCGGTTATCAACTTCCGCGCAGGATTCATCCCGGGAGCTTCCTTGAAAAATGTTTCAAAGTCGGTTTGTTTATTTAGTAGGGTGCCAAGTGCTTTTTTACTATATCCTGTCAGCCAGCAGATGATTTCATCAACTTCTTCTTTTGTCCGTCCTTTTTTCTCCGCCTTATTGACGTAATGAGGGTAGACACTCGTGAAACTGGTT
>DASWIV010000330.1:0-10747 GCA_036397475.1 bacterium | reverse complement strand
CCCAGGCGAGCATCCGGTTCCACCAGAGGACTCTCGAAAAGGGAATTCACGTTTTCAATCCCGGACCGCAGGACGATATCGACCACATGGGAAGCGCGAACACCGGAATTGTCGACGGCCTGTACGTGTGCAACGCAGACCTCCCGCTGGAGATCGGCGAGTGGGAAAAGATCATGCACCGCGAGCTATGGATGGCTGTCGATTTCACAAAGGGCCCATTAGAAAAAAAATGGGCGAACCTGCTCTGGGTGATGGGAATCAATTGGATCGTAAGTGAAAATGCGGATGTCGATATACCCGGATACACCAGGCTCGAAGATCCCGCATGGAATAATCGTGGCGTACCTTATTTCATTTATAAGCGTGAGATTTCCGTTCTCCCGTATTCGTACTTCAGATACTACGAGACCGAATCCGATAATCCAGCCGACACTGCCCGGGATAGTTTTCTTGAGTACCTCAACGGTGACAATATCGGATCAACCGTATTCCTCGAAGGAGTTGGCCGGCAGGATTTGTCAGCAGTACCGCAGGAATCAACGACCATCATTACTTACACCAGGGAAACGCCTGAAAAGATCGTCGTGAATATCAACTGCGAATCGGAAATTATCTTTATGTTAAGAGACCAGTGGTATCCAGGATGGAGCGCGACCATCGACGGTAAAGACGCCGAATTGATAAAGGCTGACTTTTTATTCAAGGCGGTTAAAGTCCCGGCCGGGCAGCATAAGGTTGTCTTTGAGTACAGGTCAACTTACCTGATAGCCGGGCAGATACTTACAAGCATTACATCAATTGTCTTACTCGGAATGATCCTCGTCGGCCGCAGACGGAGATTCACCTATTAGAACAGAATAAGGGATCGAGCCGCTGTCAATCAGAACCAACTCATTTTCAATTCCCATGGTACTTCCCAGCCATTCTCCCAACTCTGTCTCATATCCGTAATAAATTTCATAACCCAGTGTCAGATTGTCCCTGATAACCAGGAATTCCACATACTGCTCAGGGTCGAGTTCGATTATTGCGGGAAGAGATTTCCCGGGGGGTATCCTGCCGTCGATCATACCCGGACTGATAGAGAAAGTTGATAAACCTTCGGCGAGGATATTGTCCTCATCCTGGTACACCATTAATTTTACCTGAAGCATTCTGTTCAGGCCGCCTGCGGGGAGACTGTGCGCGGAGCCTGTATTTTCGATGTTGATCCCACCCAGCCACCGAACCGATATATCGTCCGGATTTGAAAATGCAGCCGATTCCGATTCGAAAAAATTGAATGGTCCAATTTCATATGCCGATTTCAATAAACGGTAGTCATCGCTACTCCACCCGTGAAGCGTTCCACGGCCGGTCTGTCCGTGGCAGTCAAGGCACGTGAGCCCATTTTCACTCGCGTAACCGCTTTCCAGGTATTCAGCCGACGGGGAGGAGAAAAACTCCGTTCCTCCACTTTCCGGCATTCCGAAATTCCGGAGGTGATTATTCTCAGGGGAGTGGCAGTTCATGCAGAATTCCGCGGTCCTCTGGGCAGGAAGTTCGTCGGCAGCGTCCTCGTCCGCGACATCGCCAACCCATCCGAAACTTAAGGCAGCCGACGACGAATGGCAGACCACGCAATTCACCGACGACATTTCCGGCTCGCTTTTCAGAAGAGATTGCAGATCTTCATTCGCGATCCTGTCCGTGACCTGAGGAGCATGGCAGTTCAGGCAGGCTACGCCTGTTTCTCCATTCGATTGAGCCATGACATAGTTGTACGCAGACTTAAAAACAGGATCGCTGGCGGTATTGTAGTGCGCCGTGTTCTTCCAGTCGCCATAAACAGTGGTGTGGCAGTTGTAGCAGATCATTGTGTTATCGAGTGGCATCCTCGGATGGCTCCTGCCGAATTCCTCGACATACAACCTGTCCCTTTCTCCCGACCCGAGAATATCCCGCCTCTTTGTCGGCATAAGTGTCGCGATGATCAACAGGAGGACCACCAGCGCCAAAGTAACAGGGATAAACAGTTTCTTCATTGAGTTTGATCCGGGATCGCTCTTCTCTTCCATTAATTCCTACCAGAATGTTTCTATTTTTGATTCGCTGTCTTTGCCTAAATGCTTGGCCAGCTCGACAAGTTCATACTCCGAAATTCCAAGCTGGTTCATTCTCTCGTATATCGTGTCCACAAGCTTTTCGTTCTTATGCAGTGCCGCCTGCTGCTCCCTAAGCCTTTTAACCTCGGTCAGGACACGGTTGATCAGTTCCTCAGATATTTCGACTCCCTGCATGCCGAGCTCATCCTCGTTCAACCTTAACACATGCTCGACAATCGCCGTACCCGAATGCTTGCCGAAAACGTACCGTTTCTTACCGCCGTAATCGTCAGCGTCGATAACCTGGTAAATTCTCGGATCGACAACCATCCCGGCTGTATGAATTCCGGTTTCGTGGGAGTATACATTACTTCCCACGATAGGTTCATGCGGCTGAATCGGGATTCCCGATAACCGGCTTGCAAGCAGCGTGGCGGAATGGATCTTTTCGTATTTTATACCCGGGATAGTAATGCCGTACAGAACCTTCAGGGCAGCCAGAAGAGCATGGAGCGGAGTATTTCCGGCACGCTCCCCGATTCCCCCGAGCGTAACTGTCGGGATATTCGCTCCGAGTTTCATCCCGGTAATGGTATTAATGGTCGCCATATCGAAATCGTTGTGGAAATGCAAGACAATATCCACTCCCGGAAAAGCTTTCAGCAATCCACCGATATAATGTGTGATGGATTCCGGCGACGCTATCCCCACCGTATCCGGAAATGCCTGCCTCGACGCCCCCGCGTCCATAGCGGCTTTCCCGAGTTCGATTATGTAATCAAGTTCCGCTCGCGACCCATCTTCGGCGTTTCCAGCTTCGATCATCGTAACGCCCTGGTCGCGGGCATACCCGATTGCGTCCGCAAACATTTTCAGATTTGCCTTCCGGTACCATTCGACAGGCGTGTCAAGCCATTCCGACTCGTCTTTCCCTTCCCGCCTCAGCAGGGATTTTCCAAGTTTATACTTGATGTGGAGGTCAGACCCGGCGGTGAAAATGAAAAATGACAGCTCGTCCGGACCAACCTTCATGTCTTCGAGCACCTTCAGGGTCATGTCGATATCATTTTTAACCGCACGGCACATGACCATCAGCTCGATGTCTTCCCTGAGTTTTCCTTCACGCTTGCCCTCGATGATCAATCGAAGCGTTTCACGTTCGGACGCGCTCACCACAGGAAATCCAATATCTAAAATATGGACACCGAGGTCTGACAATGCCGATGCAAGCTGGAATTTCTGTTGCGGGGTAAATATTACTCCGGGCGTCTGTTCGCCGTCCCGAAGTGTCGTATCGAGGATCCTGATCCTGTCCGGTGGAGGAAAATTTAATCCCGTAGTCCACTTTTGAGGTGGATATGCAAGCTCCTCGTATGGTTCTCTTAATACCATTTTCTGTAGATCACCTGATTTCGATGAAAATTATATCAAACATGAAAATCTTCTACCTTAATAATTGATAATATGAGGGACAGAAACCTGAATTAAGGTTGATTTGACAAGGGCAGGACGGATAAAATACCGTCCGATCTGTGATGGAAAATAAGCTGGCATTCGATTCGATTCCTAAAGACATCCTGGATATCGGTAAAGCGCTCGAATTCACCGGCGTCGATCTCGATACCTTCAGGGAACTCCTTGGCATTTTTCTGCAGCATGTCCCGTCTGTGGCCGAGGATATCCAGGACGGGGTGATTTCAGGCGACGCGGTCAAGGTCCTCAAAGCAGCACACACGATTAAAGGCTCCGCCGCGAACATCCACGCCGGCAGGATAATCGAGATTGCCAAGGCGATTGAAAAATCGGCTGGTGAAGGTGAATTGGAAATCGTCAAGGATCTTTTGAATGGCCTTTCGAACGAAATGTCTGTCCTGGCAAATTACTCAGGAAAAATTTCAGGATAATTTCCCTTATTCCTCAGACGGCAATAATCTTATTGCATCAACTTTCTCTATTAGTTGCGCGAGATAGTCCGCATTGATCGTGAAATAAGTCATCGAGTCGGCTGTTGCGATGTATCCGCCCGACGGCATCTTGTTACCCACGTAGATCTGGACACTTTCAAGACCTGAATCGTCTTTCGGGTACACTTCAATTTTCATGAAATAGCTGGGAGCGAGTCCGTAATCGTCCGGACGGTCCGGTGCGGGAATATTTTCCTCCGGTTCCAGTTGAATAAGGGTATTGATGATGTCGGTGTATAACGCAGCATTCACGGTCTTGATGCCTGCAGGCCTCAGGACTTCCCAGTCCCCGTCCCGTGATCCTGTACGCTTAATTTCGAGATTCTCAACCGATGGTTGCCTTATCAGTACTCGCTCGATCTGGTCTGTTGAAACATCGATCAGCAGTATATGAAAAAAGACTTCGGGATTTAATGCCAGCCTGTCATATATGTACGCTTCCACAATAAATGGTGTTGGCTGGTAATCCGAAGTCGCGAATATGCCACGGGAATAATCCTCGCCGTGAAGAAACAAATTTATGGACGATCCGTCGGCGTTCTCCAGATGTACTCCCGTCGAAACCTGGTTTAATTCAGGATCGGTTTCGCCTTCCGGCAGAAATTCCGCTGCCGCCAGTTCTGTAAGATCGTGGAACAGGATGTCGAGCCGTGCGGGGCTGGCTGAAAAATCTGATTCACCGTGGACAATCCAGTTATTATTTATCCTGTCAATTTCAACCTCGGTATTCACACTGGAAAGCTGAATTGACACCAGGTTTTCCTTATTGAACACGATCGCGTGGGGGTCGCGAAGTTGATCCGCCGTCAATTCAAAATTTTTCATGCTGTATATTGGCAGTAGAAAACAATTCAACGGATCGTCGGCGAAAGACCCGTACATCGAACTGCCCGATGCGTTTTCCTCGCCGATCGACAGGTCCATCATCTGGGAGCCCGATGCTGTCAGGACGATCCTGATAACCGGGTCGGTCAGTCCATATTCCACTTTCTGTTCATCGGTGATGCCTTCAATATCCCTGTCGATTTCCGTAGTCATTAATCCGTCGATCAGATCATTTACAGCCTGCGGATTGCATCCAGCCCTGTATGGATGTGTGATTTTCCAATTGCTGGAGGCATTTCCGGATTTGTTTTGCCTTTCCAGTCTTATATTTTGATCGCCATGAGTGATCTCGATCACGTCGAGCGTTTCGAAATTTACAAGAGCCCTGTCAGCGATTCTTTTCGCTGCCTGGTCCGCCTGTTCTTTCTGTGTTACAAACCACACTGCGGCTGCCGCAATCAATAACAGGGGAATGAAAAACAGGTTGTACGACATTTTCATGGCTAAGTCCCGGATTACCGGCGCGTCTCTCCACGCCCGTTATTTTCTCTTCCACCAAACATAACCGCCCAGTCCCGCTATCCCGAGCGGTGTCAGGACGACACTTAATATGAATATCATCGATTTCTGAACTCCAGTCAGATCCAGTGGACGATTCTTGGGAACCGCGGGACGGATGCTGACCAGGTCGCTTTGTGACGTCATGTGATTGACTGCGTTGAGAATAAAGTCTCTGTTGTAATAGATCTCGAAGTTCGCGTTCTGGGCGAAACTTGAATCCCCGACCACCATCACCTGCGCAACCTTTGTGGCGACAGGTCCCTGTTCCACAGGCGCGGGCACTTCTTCGGATTTCGCCTCTTCGTGGCCGTTGCCCTCGTACGGGGATTCGTCATCAACCGTTTCAACCTCAGGCTCCGGCTCTGGCTGTGTCACAGGCTCCTCAACATCCAGCGCCCTGATTGCGAACAGTGCCATTTCCTGAAAATCGCGTTTATCCATGCCGTTGGTATAAGAAAATTCATCCCCGGTCTCCACCCACGCCGAACCGTACGTTTTTGCCAGGCTCTGGGTGTTAACATTCGGGTACCGGTTGGTGTTTGTGTATTGCAGGGACGATGAGTTCAGGAAGATCATGTCCATGAAATCGTCCTGGTTCGTCCGGGTGATCTCGCTTTCTGGATTTCCAATTACTATAGGAGACGCGAGTTCGGAGAAATAATTATGCTCATCGTCGAGGACAACACCGCTCTGCACAAGTATCCCGTATTTCGACAGCAGCGGTGTAAGTCCGGCGTCGTACCCGGGCTCGAGCAGGCAGATTAGGTTGCCTCCATTATCCAGATATTTCTCTATTTCATTCACTTCAAGCGTCGACAGGTTCCTTCGCGGAGCCGCGATGACCAGTATCGCCGTGTCGATCGGCACACCGCTTTCTTCAGGAATGCTGAGGTTATCAACTACATAATTTTCAAGTTCCAGTCGCTCACGAAGTTCACTCAGGCCATTTTCCCTGGTTGAATACGGATCGGGTTCGTCGTGGCCTGTAAGAAAATACACTATCGGGGAATGGCTCTCCCGAACCGCGAGAAGCGCGAACGTGAAATGAGGCTCATCTATATCCGATACGATTTTTTTCGTTTCACCAAGCTGGAAAAGTACCGACGGCACCACTTCGATCCCATTTTCCTGCGTGAGTTCACGCTTCACATCGGGGTCGACAAACTGGATATCAAGCAGGTTCGTATGGTAAGTGTACTGGTCTAACAAATTATCTATTATCTGGCGATATGCGTCCTTCGTGCTTACGAAGGCATAGACCGTAACTTTCTCTCCTGCCCGGTTAATGTCGGCAAGCACCTGCTGTGACTGTGGCGACAATGTGTGCACTCCCTCGGCGGACAGGTCGAACTTGTGATAGTACCTGTACGATAAAATATTGAATAGAACCAGGATGCCGAGAAAACTTGCGATCGCTATCGTCACGTTTGTGGAGTATCTGGCACTTCGAGACGATAAAGCCTCTCGTACCCACGCTCCATTCACCATCGTGAATGTCCCGACCAGTAAAATTCCAAGTCCGGTAAGGCCGAACGTCGGGGTGGTTCCGACATTCATCTGCATCGCGATCACTGCTGCGAGGAGTGAAAGTCCTCCTGCCAGGAGGGCAAGCAGGCTTAATGGTCCGGGGGTTCTTGCGTACTCAATTTCGCCTTTTTTCCCGGCTTTCTTCTTTTTCTTCGGTTTCAGCAACTTCTCTTTTTCTTTTTCATCGACAGCCGACTTCTTCCTGTAAGAAAACTGCTTGAGTGGAAGCTTTTCCCTGACCTCTGGCTGTTCTTCGGTTGATTTCTGTTCATCCGACAATTCCGGATCTTCATCATCCGCTGAAATAAATGAATCGCGAAGAGGGGAGTACTCATCCCCTGATTTAGCAGGCTGAATATCCTTATGATCAACTTTATCCGCATTCCAGATATCTTGCGCACGATCCGATACTGCTTCCTGTCCCAACGTAATTTTCGGTTCACCAACGGGATCCGATTTCATGGCGACATAAGGCTCACGATGAACCGGGTCCGGTTCGTGTGCATCCGGTTCTGGATCATCGGCGGCAGGTTTGGAAGAAGCCATGGCAGGTGGCGCTGCCTGAATGTCCTTCTTCACAAAGTATTCCTTCAAAATACTCGTGTGTTCGGGTTCTTCTTCAGGCTTCTTTGGCTCGATGTAAAACTTGCTCGCTCCTGGCGGGCGATTATGTACCTCTTCATTGACCGCAGGTTGTGATGGTTTGTGTTCGACCTGAACAGGTACATCAGGCTTTACATATTTATTTTCAGGAATCGACGGTTCGATATCTTCCGCATGGATTTCTTTCTTCTCGGGTGGCCTGCTTAATGGAGAAATTTCCGACGCACGGGATGTCCACCGATCCTGTCGCGGAGCGGGACTTTCAGGTTCAGACGCGACTTCGTGTGATTCACCGGACCCCCATGCATGCTTTTCTTCCGGTGAGGTTACAGATTCTTCGTCCCTGGAATGAGTTGGGCTGTTCAGGTAATTTGATCTGATTTCCTCTTCGATCTTTTTCGCGCCAAGTCGTTCCGACAAACTTCCTGTAGGGTGCGGCTTCTCTTCCTCTTTCTTGGCCGCCTCACCGGCTGGCTTTTTTATTGTACCCCAGTCGGCAGCAATTCCCTTCTTGTCGGGAATGCCTAGAATCACAGGCTTCTCGCCGAACTTGCTGGCATTTTCTTCAGGAATGGGCGCCAGGGGATCTTCGATTGGCTCGAAATCTCCTTCAGGTTCTTTTTCTGATTCGGGAGAAGGTCTTGACTGCTCGGGCTCGGACCGGTTTTCAGTCCCCTCGTCCCCGTTCTCATCCTTCTCGTCTGAACCAAGAAGCATATCCCTTAATTTATCCGGATCAAATGTCACTTTGTATTCCTCACCAGGTTACTGAATTGTTTTCTTACTTCCATCTGTTGATCTCAATTACACGGACCGCCACAAACAGCGAAAACAGGATGAAAGTCGCTACATAGACGATATCCCGTGTGTCGATCAATCCGTTTGAAAAATTGTTGTACTGTCCGGAGAACGAAAGATAATAAAATACTTCGCCAAGCGCTCCCCCGATTATGCTGCCCGCCGACAGGAATCTGAGCCCGAACAGGATCAGGAGGCAGATAATTGCCGCCACCACCGAGCTCTTCGACAACGCGCTGGACAGTACCCCCATCGCAAGGAACGACGCTCCCAGCAGGAGTGCGCCGATATATCCGGTCAGTACCATTCCCCAGTCAGGGCTTCCGAATATCCCGAGAAAGACAGGGTACTGGAATGTAAGTGCAAGCACGAAAGCGTACAGCACAATACTTGCCATATATTTTCCGAAGACGACCTGCCAGTCCTGCAGAGGGTAGGTCATCAACAGCTCTATTGTTCCGCTGCGGCGCTCTTCAGAGAACAGGTGCATGGTTATTACAGCCGCTACCGGGATGCAAAGGTAACTGAGAACCTCGAGCGTTCCCTTCATTGACGCTTCGTGCTGCGTGGCAACAGTGATGAAGTAAAACCATCCTCCAAGGATCAGGAGGAAGAAAAATCCGACTGCGTATGCCACAGGACTCGCGAAGTACGATTTAAGCTCCCGTGTCGCTATTACAGTTGCGTTTCTCAATTCCTTTTCCTCCCTTTTCCTTTAACATCGTCGCCGGTAAGGGCAAGGAAGATATCTTCCAATGAAAGCGTGTACGGCCTCATTTCGTGAAGCCCGAGTCCCGCGTTTACAATTGCCCTTGCTATAGCCTCGCGGACATCCGAATCGAGCTCCGCGTGGACAACGTATGTGACCCCGCCGTCGGCGATGTCCATATCCGGCTTTTTATCGACCGCGAGTACGCCATTAACGGCTTTCAGGGCAGCCATCAGCCTGCCGGATTCTCCCTTAACATTGATCTGGGTCATCTGGCTCTTGGTAAGCGCCTTGGTCAGATTGGCTACTGAGTCCAGCGCCACAAGCTTGCCCTTATTAATGATAACGACCCGGTCGCAGATCATGGAAACTTCGGGAAGTATATGGGTCGAAAGAACAACGGTGTGCCCCTGTCCGAGATCCTTGATCAATTCCCTGATCTCGGTGATCTGGCGTGGATCGAGTCCGGTTGTAGGCTCGTCAAGGAGAAGTACCTCCGGATCTCCGATGAGAGCCTGCGCGATTCCGACCCTCTGCCTGTATCCTTTCGACAATGTGCCGATTATTCTGGACTTTTCGGTATCAAGGCCGCATCGCCCGATCACGTTCTTCAATAACTGGTCGCGGTCCCTTTGCCCGACATTTTTCACCCTCGACACGAAGTCGAGGTAATCGTTTACCCTCATGTCCAGGTACAGCGGGACATGCTCCGGCAAATACCCGATCCGCTTCCTGACTTCCATGCTGTCGTAAAAAACATCGTAGCCGTTCACCTTAGCCGAACCGCTTGTCGGCGGAATGTAACAGGTGAGCATTCGAAGGGTCGAAGTCTTCCCGGCGGCATTCGGTCCGAGAAATCCGAGGATCTCGCCTTTTTCAACCGTAAAGCTGATATTGTTAACCGCTTTAAGGGACCCGTAGCGCTTTGATAAATTGTTAACCTCGATCATTATGTCCTGCCTGAGTCGCAAGTAGCGACATAGGACGTGCTGAAATCCTCTTCAGGCGTCCTGTATTATTATCCGCAACCGGATGAGGTATTTTCGATAGATATCTAATAGGAATTAATATCCACCTTTATAATAATACACGGTGACTGGTTGTGAGGTTCGATTATTTCATTATATATAAGAGGTAATATACACCTTACAGTCCAATCATGCTGTTGACTTTGATTTGGTTTCCCCGTAAATTTTTTATATCTCGCATTGGAGAATCACCATGAGGTCCCTTTCATATATCCTTATATGCGCGGTCTGGATGTTCGCAATCTCTTCGTGCTCAAGGGGGAGCACGGTATTACCAGATCATGAAAAACCCGGTTTGCGGCCACAGGTACATTCGTCACAGGCCAACCTATGGGGCCTCTATCAAATATCAATCGACACTGAATCCATGGTGGCCTTGGTATATCCCGTGAGACACGGGATGTTCGCGGTAAATGTCGTCAATTTCCTTAACCAGAATCCTGCAAGCGTTGATACTGATATTGTAGATGTGCAGCATGCCGGGGAAGTTCTCATAATTAACATCGATGTGGGCATTACACATCCATTCCCTGGTAATGTGGGTTTCAATGGCTATGATGTCCGCGGAATTTTCATGGGAAACGGATCAGTCTCACTCGTATACAACCCTGATCTGATTTACCCGGACTTTGATGTCGACCAGTCTAT
>DASWIV010000329.1:0-9933 GCA_036397475.1 bacterium | reverse complement strand
CTGTTACCTCCACCAAAATCCTCAGCTTGTTATGTCCATCACCAGGAGAACCTACCTTGATTCAATTTTTAATTAGCGGGATTGGTATAACTACCAGGCCGAGTTCAAAACCCGGTCGGGGAATTTCAGGGAATGCGAGATGTTCATCAACAGCATCAGCATTGGCGGGAAAGACGCAATCTGCATAACAATCCATGATGTAACCGATACCCGCTCAGCGGAGAGGGAGCTCCAGGAATCTGAAAGCATGTATCGCTCGCTTGTCGAAAACAGCCCCGACATGATCATGGAAGTCACCACGTCGGGGACTATCCTCTACACGAACAGGATAATGAAAGGATTATCGAAGGAGGAAGCGGTCGGGACACATATGCTCGATTATATTCCGCGCGAGGAGCATGTCCGCATAAGAAAAATCATCGATCGCGCGTTGAGGAAGAAAAAAAATACATCATATGAAATCTCAGTAATCAATCCGAACGGTAAGCGATGGTGGGAGACCCGGGTTATTCCGATGGAAAGGGACGGGAGGGTAGATAAGTTACTCTTTATAGTTAGCGATGTTACACATGCAAAGCGCGCCGAGGAAGCTCTTATCAAGAGCGAGGAAAATTACCGCAACCTGGTGGAGCATCTTCCTCAGATAGTTTTTGCTCATATAAATGGGAAAATAGTATACGTAAACCACAATTCCTATTCGGTAATGGGATTTAAATCCGAAGCAGATGTCATTGGAAAGAACCTGCTTGATTTCATCCATCATACCGACCGCGATCGCATGGAAAAGTTAATGAAAACAGTCGCGGTCGAAAAAGGGACGAGGAAAAATGTCGAGATGAAAATAGTCACGATGGATGGCGATGTCCTCGATATAATCGGGAACGCAATCGATGTTGAATACGAGGGGTCTCCCGCGCGGCTTGTCGTTATCCATGACATCACGGAACGCAAAAAAGCTGAGGAAGCGTTGCGAGCAAGCGAGAGACAGTTCAGGTATCTGACCGAAAACATGCGCGACGCCGTCTGGATCATGGACCTTGACTGGAAGCACAAATATATCAGCCCGTCGATTACCAATATTCGGGGATTTTCAACGGACGAAATTTTTGAACTGCCGGTCGAGAACAGCCTGACACCATGGTCGCTCGACCAGGCTAATTGCCTGATGGCGGAAGCTATGGCTAACAATGGATACGATAAGGATGGAAATCCGTACCAGGTTACCTTCGAACAGGAAGAATACTGTAAAGATGGATCTACCGTCTGGACCGAAGTGCGGGCGTCGTTTGTCTATGACGACAACGGGAATCCTGTCGGTACGATGGGTATTACTCGTGATATAACCGAACGTCGTGAAGCTGAGAAAAAATTAACCGCAGAGAGAAACTTCCTCGAGCAGATAGTCGACCTGAATCCCTACGGAATCATGACTTACAGCAAGGATGGATATCCTGTCAGTAACAACCGGGCTTTTTTTGATATGTTCAAATCGGTTCCGCCACCCGACTGGAATATTTTTAATACCGAATATTCCCGGAAAAGCGATTTAGGCCCTTATTTCGAGAAAATCCAAAAGGGTGAAGTAGTAAAAATTCCAAGGCATTTCTTCAACGCCCACGAAATCAACCCGAAATATCCCGATCATTCATGCTGGTATCAATCGACCACATTCCCAATCAGGGATACGAAGGGGCAGATCGATAAATTTGTCGCGATGTACGAAGACATTAGCGAAATCGTCAGGGCTGAAGAGGCAATGAGTAAAGCCGATTCGAGCTTCCAGACACTCGCGGACAAACTTCCGGTCGGGATGTTCCTTTTCAAGGACCAGAAATTAATTTATGCGAACAGGCAGGCTCTGGAAATTGCAGGATATGAATCACTTTCGGATATTGTGGGAATCAATGCTATCGAGTTTGTCGACGATGAGCATAAGGACGTAATCCTGGAAAAAATTGTTGACCTGGAAAAAAATCCCGACGAACCCCAGTCCGCGCAGGTCGTCATGCGTCGCGCCGATGGCAGTACATTTCCGGTAAATTCCATTGGCCTGAATATAGACTTCGGCGGCGAACCCGCGATTGTAGTGATGTTCTCACGTGCAGCGGAAGAGTCCCAGGTGATTCAGTAAGCTGGAATTTTGTAGCATACACAACCGGAGCGTTAGCGCAGGTTGTGTGTTGGAATTTTGTAGCATACACAACCGGAGCGTTAGCGCAGGTTGTGTGTGCAGGGGCACTCCAGTCCGGTTAAAAAGATGACTTGAATAGCCCTAAGCATGCCTGTTAGGATTAGTTTGAGGTAAAAAACCAGCAGTCATGAGCCATGTTACACAGTCCTCAGTCAAATACTACAACTCGTACCCCGACATTTTTTCGAAAAGCAGGTCAGCAAGTACTCAGGCGACCGCTACGTAAAGAAGTTCGACTCATTCAGTCAGTTCACTGTCCTTATCTACGCGCAGATCAGGGGCCACGACAGTCTTCGCGACATCACAGAGGGACTCAGGTCGCAAAATACCGAGCTTTATCATCTCGGACTGAAAAGCGTGGCCCGTAGCACGCTTGCCGACGCGAATCAAAAAGGAAACCGACAAGGAACTGCACTTCCTGACCAATAACTTCAGGCTCGCCGCCTCAACAATCGCCGCTATCTACAAAGCGCGATGGCAGCAAGAGTCCTTAAAGAAACCATCATGGAGCGTATGTCTCTGCTTGACCTTCTTTCCTTCGATCCGCAAAGACAACGCCTTAACATACGTGCACCAGACCTTCAGCTCCAGTTATTTTAACCGGACAGCATAGAGCATCGCCCCTACAGGAATAACGCACAAATCTATTGTAGGGGCGACCCTTGCTTCGCCCAGTAAAATCAAAAGGCTGCCCGACTGACGATATCCCCGACCTCCACCAGGAAACCGCCGTACGTGCCTGCCGTAGAATTCACCTTGTCGATGAGAACATAGAGCCGTGGCTATGGAAAATAACCCGCCACGTCTTCAGCGAGTACGTCAAACGTCAAATAAAATACCCCATGACGGACGAATCCCCTGAACTTCAGGGCCACTGCCCTATTCCTTCTTCAAATTTATCAGCGTCTGCTGCATTATCGCTATCAATTTCTCCTCTCCACCCGTGACGGCAAAAACATCCACCCTGCTCACCGTGATCGTCCTCCCCGACTTCACCACCTGCCCCCGCGCGATAAACTTATCCCCCATTCCCGGATTCATGAAATTCACCTTGAATTCGATTGCCAGGATATTCGTCTCAGCATCGACAAGTGTAGCCGCCGCGACTCCACCCGCGCCGTCGGCGAGTGTCGTCAAATATCCCGCGTGAATGTACCCGTTCTGCTGTGTGAGGTTCTTATCGTAAGGCATCGTGAACTCAACGTAGCCGGGCTCGATCGACGTCATCTCGGCCTTAATGTAATGCATGCCGTACTGAATTTTGTGCTGCTCAAGCAGGCGCTCCCTGAAATTCGGATCGCGTGGTGTGAATTCTGTCATTTAAAAATCCTCAGATATTTAATTTGCTTAATACAATACTTACTTTCTGGTATCATCGCACGTGAAAAATCTTACGGAGGTCAACATTTCATGACCGGCACAAAATCCTTCCGACGTAAAAAATCCGGAAAGGTCCTCATGGGACTATGCTCTGGTCTGGGAGAATACTTTAAAATCGACCCGATCATAATCCGTCTCGCGTTCCTGTGCGGATTCTTCATCCTCCAGACCGGACTCGCGCTTCTCCTCTTTTACATCATCGCGTCGCTGATCGTTCCCTACGAAGAAAAATCGCCGTCAACAAATTGAAACGAAACACGTACATAGTAATTTTCATCCTCCTCGCCATTTTCGCGTTGAATTACGATATCCCCTCACGCGCGGAATATAAACGCGACCATCCCGAGTACACAAAACTCACTTCACGTACCCTCGGCATGGGTGGCGCGACAGTTGCGTGGATCGACGATGGCTCTTCCATTTTCCATAATCCCGCCGGACTCGGACGAATTACAAATCTCACAATCTCCCATTCACACTCGCGTCTTCATTTTCCCGGCGAAATTGATAATCTCGACCAGCTCGACGCTGACCCGACATCTTTCATCATTCCTTTGAATTCGCTCGCCTTCGGTTACCCGATCGGATCCGCCGGCAACGGATGGGTCCTGCAGGGTGAACTCGGCTACGATTACCGCACTCGCAACGATGAGAGTATCCCTGAAGAACATTTGTGGGGACTCGGCCCTGTTGAATCAGTCCAGGGCGCCGGATTTCATTTGCTCCCATGGAATTACCTCGGTTTCGCGCACCGAAAATCCGATTACATTTATGTGTCAAGCGACGATCTCCCCGACGGCGTCACGTGGCGGCGCAGCGGCGAAGGCTACACCGGAGGAATTCAGCAGGCGATCATCCCCGGGATAAATTTCGGCTACGTTTACGACCAGATGGATTACGATTACCAGCCGCACCGTGGCGATATCGAAGCCGAGCGCAGCAAATCGAACATCACCGGGTGGTGCGTCCGCCCGACCGGATGGCTGACAATCGCCCGCGATACAGAAAATGTCGAATGGAAAGAATGGCCTTCCGCTGACGTGACGAGCCAGATCAGAAACATGTGGGGAATTGAGTTGAAGGTCGGACCGTGGCTCGATTTCCGCTGGGGCTCATACGACGGTCACCCCACAAACGGATGGAGTTATCATATCGGCCCGTGGCGGTCAGATTCAGCGTGGGTCGATGGATTCATGGACGAGATGGTGGAAGGATATGAGTCGGAGATGAAAGATTACCACCCGACAGGATTTGATCTGGGATAGGAGCAAATTGAATCATTTGAAGGTATTTGCAGAAGCGCTGCCTGCTGATCCAGCTCCCTCAACCTGCATCACTAACCCTCCATTATGTATTATAATGATGATAGCTGGCTCGGATGCGTACCGGGTTTATTTTTGCATGCGACAATATTGTAGAACCCGGACGGCACTTTCGGAGTCTACTCATAGGACAATATTCTTTTGATCGAGACACTTCAGAAAATTTTCTACTCCCTTTCCGGCAGCGGTGAGATGAGGTTCTTTTACTTCCTCCCCTCTGTCCTGCTCGTATCCATCCCGGTTATCGTCCTGATTTACCTGAACCACGTACGTCATCACAGGTTCCGGATCAGGTACCCGGTCGCGAATCTCCTGTCAAAAATCCCCAGGGTCAGGCGAACGCGGAATTACACCCGGCACATCCCGATGATCCTCCGGATAGTCACGATCGTACTGGTCGTCCTCGCGGCGATGCGTCCCCAGATGGGCCAAACGAAAGAAACCATCACCACCCACGGGGTCGACATCATCCTTACTCTCGACATATCCCCGTCGATGCTCGCCGAGGATTTCCGACCCAACCGTGTCGATGCCGCGAAAACAGTACTGACAAATTTCGTCCGCAGAAATTCAAACGACCGTATCGGCCTTGTGGTTTTCAGCGGTATGGCTTTCACACAGTGCCCTCTTACAACCGACATGCCTATCCTGGAAGAATTTATTTCGCAGGTCGAGGTCGGCGATATTCTCAGGGGTGGCACCGCAATCGGCGATGCTCTCGTCACCAGTGTCGCGCGATTCCCCGATGAAACGGTCCCCAGCCGGGTGATTATTCTACTCACCGACGGCGAACACAACCTTGGCCAGTTCGATCCGGATACCGCCGCAAGGATCGCGAATCGTGTCGGGGTCAGAATATATACGATCGGTGTCGGCAGCAAATCGCCGACCTATATCCCCGACCCGAACCGTCCCGGACAATACCTGACCGATGAATGGGGCCGCTACGTGCAGACGTCGCTCGATGAGGACATGCTCAGGGATGTGGCAAGATTAACTGGCGGTCGGTATTACAGGGCAACCGATGAAACCGCGTTACAGAATATTTACGATGAGATCGGGCAGCTCGAAACGCACGAGATCGAGTCGCACCGCTATACGATTTACTCCGAACTGTTCCAGTATTTTCTCGGACTCGCATTGATTCTCCTGCTGATGGAGCTTGGGTCGCGCCTTATTTTCGGGAGGGTGCTGCCGTAGATGAGTTTTTATAACACGACATACCTGTTCCTGCTCCTGCTTGTTCCCCTTGTCGGGGTCATTCTAGTATGGCGCGAATCGATCCGGAAAAAAGCGCGTGAAAAATTTGCCACAGAATCCCTGCTTAGAAAATACGCGGTCATCGAACCTCCCCAGAGAAACACGATCCGCCTGATTTTTGTCGCAATAGCCTGTGGACTTTTCCTGATAGCTTTCGCCCGTCCGCAGGGCGGAGAACGGACCCTCGAGGAAGAAGTCGAGGGAATCGACATCATGATAGCCATGGACATCTCCCGATCCATGCTCGCGCGCGACCTCAATCCTGACAGGCTTACCGCGATCAAGGAAGTTGTCTACGATTTCATAGATTCGTCCATCGGCGACCGGATCGGAATTGTCGCGTTCGCGGGCGATGCCACTGTTGTCTGCCCGTTAACTACCGACCACGGCAGCGTTTATAGTTTTATAGACCGATTGACAACCAACGAACCGCTCCGCCCCGGAACCGCGATCGGCGACGCGATTTACCTCTCGACAATCAGATTCAGGGAATCCGATACCGGGAGGGTTGTGATCCTCCTGACCGACGGCGAAAGTAACAAGGGCATGGAGCCTGCGGAAGCCGCGAACTACGCGAAGGAAAATGGCGTGAGAATTTACACGGTAGGCATCGGCACCCCGCAGGGTGCGCCGCTTCCCGAAGCTGGCGGTCGCAACATTTTCGGGAATGAACGATATCGTACGGATAACGACGGCCAGCCGATCAGGGTCGGCCTCGATGAAAGGACCCTGCGGGAAGTAGCTGATATCACCGAAGGGGAATATTTTTCGGTCGCCAATATGGGTGAATTGAGAACGCTCTACAGCAGGATAACCCATGAAGGCGAGACGAAGTTCCAGACAAGGAAAATGGTGAGAAAGGACGAGCTCGCGCCATATTTTATTTTGATAGGGTGCCTTCTCTTAATCGCTGAATCGTTTTACAATTATATGGCACCCGGTGAGATAAATGTTCTTAAACGAAAAGTATAAAAGAATTTTACGGTCGGCCATGATGTCGGTGAGGATTTTCATCATCATCGCAATAGCAGCATCGGCTATGGCATTCGACCTGCCGTTTTTATCGGAACGCCAGAGAGGCGACATAGATTACAACGCGCGACGATACACCCGGGCAATAGATCATTACCGGGAATCGATCGAAAGCGAAGGATCGGACTGGGAGGTTACATACAATCTCGGAACCGCCCTCCTGCACGATGGCCGTTACGAGGAAGCGATTGTCGAACTCGAGTCGACCCTGCGGGTCGCCAAAGACAGCGAGTTCGGCGACGAGATTGTCGCGCAGATAGAACATAATCTCGGGCTGGCGTATTTACAGGCGGACGATTGCGAAAAAGCGATCAGCCACCTCGACGAGGCGGCGTGGCATAATGACACCGACCAGAATATAGCGACTAACAAGGCATTCGCGGATGCGTATTGCGCCGAACAGCCGCCCCAGAATCCGGATAACGAAGGCGAAGATGAAAACGAGGGCGAAGGCGATCAGGAATCCGACCAGACCGGCCAGAACGACCAGAATCAGAATAATTCCGAAACAGAAACACAGGACCAGTCGGACAGCCAGAATGGCGAAGACCAGGAATCCGATTCTCAGGACAACGGCGAATCGGACAGCGAAGATGACCAGCAGGGCGATCAGGAACAGGATCAATCCGACCAGGGCCAGGACGGTGAGGATCAAAGCGTAGACGAGGGTGAGGATTCGGAAGGCGAGCAGAACCAGGACGGCCAGGAAGATCAGCAGCAGTCCGACGCCGATGAAATCGACCAGGATAGTGAAAATGGCGATGCACAGCAGGATGACCAGCAGTCACAAGGCAACCAGGAAGATGCAAAGGACCAGCGTGGCGGAGGAGGCTCTTCACCAAGGGACATCCCGGATGATGGGCTCCCGCTTTCCGACGCACAGATACAGGAGATCCTGGACCAGATGGAATATTTCGAGCGGCGCAACGCCCCGAGGAATTTCATGAATCATCCCGGCGACGGCGATTACATGACCGACGAGAACTGGTTCGACGCGATGCAGCGACTGCTGTTCGGGCTCCCGATGGAGAATGAGCAGTACGAAGCCGAGGATGGAATCGACTGGTAAGAAATTTAGAGGCGCATAGTGCCCTACATTTTTCACAATAAAGCAATCATAATATAGTCATGGATGACCTAGAGCTGCAGAAACTCCTTTTCGATTTGGAATCAGATCGTGTTGAACGTAAACCTTCAATCAGTTCTCCGAAGGATATTCGGCATACTATCTGTGCATTTGCTAATGACCTGCCAAACAATGAAAAGCCAGGGATCATTTTTATCGGAGCGAATGATGATGGCTCATGTTCCGATCTGGAAATCAATGATGACTTGCTAAAATCTCTTGCTGATCTTGCTTCAGACGGGATCACTCCGCCACCAGTAGTTAAAATTGAAAAGAAGACTCTGTCAGAGCACAATTACGCGGTCATGATCGTTAAGCCTTCTGTGAATACTCCCGTGAAGTGTACTGGGGTAATTTATGTAAGAGTAGGGCCTACGATCAGGCTGGCCAGCTCCGAGCACGAATTAAGATTAACAGAGAAGCGTCAATCCAAAGATTTACCATATGACTTAAGACCTGTAAATTTAGCTTCTATAAATGAGTTGGATGAAGTTCTATCCGACCAATATATTCGGTGGTTCGACTATCGCTTCCTCGTAACGGCCATCGTGCAGGAGGGCGGTTCCGAGATTGTATGTAACCTCCCAGTCCGATCCTTCGCTGTGGTTAACAAAGATATCCTGAAAGAGAACAGCCGCTCCAAAATTGACCAGTTAAAATCTCTCAAACTAATTGATTCAACCGGTAATGCTCCCACAGTTTTTGGTTTGCTTCTCTGCTCAACCAATGCCACAAAATATATTCCCGGCGCGTATATTCAATTCCTGAGAATCGACGATACCAGCGATGAAAATATTATGGAAAGGATCATAGATAAAGCTGAAATATACGGAACAGTGGTACAGCAGATAGTCGGCATCGAAGATAAATTCAAAGCACATAACAAAACCCGTTATTCATATTCAATAACACCTGCGGTAACAAAAAACGACTATCCAAAAAAAGCATTCGAACAGGCTATTCGTAATGCAATTCTTCATCGAACGTATGAAAATAGCAACGCACCCGTAAGGATAAAGTGGTACAACGATAGAATTGAAATTATGAGTCCTGGTGGTCCTTACGGCAATGTGACCCGTGAAAGGTTTGGAGAACCTGGATTAACCGATTATCGAAATCCGAATTTAGCCGAAGCTCTAAGCTTGCTTGGATATGTTCAGAAATTTGGAAGTGGACTTGGAATCATTAGGAACGCTATGTCAGAAAATGGAAATCCTGAACCGGAATTTGTTGCGAAAGAAACTACTGTCCATGTAACTTTAAAATCTACTCAGCAGCCTTCTTAATTCCTTTGAAACTTGTAAAACGCCGCGCACGTCCCCTCGCTCGACACCATACACGCCCCGTGCGGTATCTCAGGCGTACACGCATTCGCAAACAACGGACACTCCGGCGGTTCGATAAGTCCCATCAAAATTTCCCCGCACCGGCATCCGGCCTCACGTATTGTCGGCTCAACCTCAATGGGACATGCAACCTCGGCATCGTAAAACGCGTACTTCTCCCGAATTTTCAATCCGCTCATCGGGATCACACCAAGTCCGAGCCATTCCGTGTCCGCTGGCTGAAATACCTCATCAATGATTTCCATCGCTTTTCTATTTCCGCTATTTTTAGCGACA
>DASWIV010000328.1:0-4262 GCA_036397475.1 bacterium | reverse complement strand
AAGCAGATGCGCGACCGCCAGCGACGAGCCGATCGCAAGCGGGATCATTACATTGGGTAGAATAATTCCATTGCCGAAGACGGACCAGTAAAGCCAGGTAAGGGCAGCCGCCATACTTAAAAATCTTAACAGTGGATTACTTCTCCAGAACCAGATCGACGCCGGAAAAATAGCCCATCCGGGCGAATAAACAAGAAGAAACGTAGTCCAGAAATTGCCCTTCGAGTAAATCTCCGCGAGATTGAAATTCTTGAAATACCAGGAAAAATCGACGATCAGCTCCTTCGAAACAGCACCAAAATATCCAGCGCCGGGCGGAAATGTTTCAGCCGAAAATGGAAAGATCGGGTTATGGAACCAGATTACATTGATTATGTACCACGGTATTCCGCATGCGATCGCAATAAGAAACATAATGTTGAAATCGTCATGCTGAATTTTTTCCTTGCGCTTACGATACCACCCAAATATCGATATCAGCGATAAAAGAAGGCAAGCCGACGATATGGCACCGTAGAATCGCACTTCAGCCGCTGCGCCTGCGAAAATCCCAGCCAGGAATAATTTAGTGGGTATTTTATTGACGAGGGCATCAAAACCCAGAAAAATAGCGGTCAGGAGAAACAGGAGAATCCAGAGATCGGCATTCGCGGTCAAAGACGCAGTTTGCACGGCAGTGATCGACGCTAGAATTACGGCGGCAAGCCATCCTGTCTTAAGGGAATACGCGCTGCGCCCAAGCTGGACCATCCCGACAAGTACAAAAATGAACGCGAAGTAATTGAGGTACTGGGCTGTCGTTAATGGAGAATATGAGATCGCCCAGAAATAAATCATTTCCACCAGGTGCGGGTACGAGCCGAATTTTATCTCAGGCTGGAATCCAAGTTTCCCGGTCTCGACGAGGGTCCTGGCGACAGGCAGGATAGTTTCGCACGCTTCGGGAGAAATCGGAGGAACCAGCGGAGCGGCGATGTTTTTTAGTACGGTTCCCAGGAGCAAAAGGACTGAAAGGACAATAATAGCCCGGTTACGGAAACTGCGTATCCTGATGGGTGTATAGAACCGGTTGAGTATCCATCCCGACAGACCCATCAGTATCAATGGGAAAAGAAGTGTAAGTTTGCCGTCCGGGGTAAGCCACCCGGCAAATCCCCACAACGCGGTTGATGCTGAAATGAAAATTATTCCAAGTCCGAAACTTTCGACAATTCCCGGGCGGTTGGTTCCATAGAGCGGCTTGATCAGGAGAGCGCCAATTCCAAGGGCGAAAAATGAAATTAGCGCCGCCATAAGTGGCGGGGACGCGACAACGTAAAAATATTCGTGGATCACGCTCATTTAGAACATGAATAATACATTGCGGATGATACAAGGTTCAATGGCTGATGACAGGGGTGTCAAGAATACGGAAGGCGTGGATGCGCTCAAGCTTGAAATTTCGGTTAGCCTGCCGCAGATGGCAGTAGGCAGTCAGGTACAGGTTTCCGTGTGCTACAAACAATCCCTGGGGAGCGATGATCCGTCTGGTTCGCTTTGTTGTGCGGTCTTCATAGTCGACTTCAAGCAGTTGTCCCCCTTCGACCGCCTTTCTTAGCTCGGAATACTCTTCGGGGAGGGAAACAAGCAGTCCGTATTTTTCTGGCGAGAATCTTAGCGGATCGCCATACCATACGTCAAATTGCTGTTTCGACTTTATCCCATGGCGCTCCAGCCTCGAAATGCATTCCAGGAACACGCCTCGTGTGCCCATTACATCAGGCATTCCCCTGTGTTTTACCTCGTGAGAGATATCAAAAATATTGGTAAGTGCAGCGAGTCCGTGCGACTTCAACTCGGGAAACAGCCGCCTGGTCAAAATCAGGGTGTCATAAATATTGTTAACCGGAGGCTCAATTTTATACTTATGGCAGTTGAAGGAAATAAAGTTCTCATCGAAAGGAGCATTATGAGCGACAAGTTCGTCCCCGTTAACGTAATCCAGGAACTTTGTAACAGCCTCGCTGCACGCCGGAGCGCCGGAGACCATTTCTTCCGTGATACCGTGGATGTCGGAAATCTCCTGAGGGATGTCTCTCTCAGGATTCACGAGGGTTTCGAAATCATCGATGACGGTGCCGTCGCAGATTCTGCACGCGGCAATCTCAACGAGTTGATCGTACCCGGCGTATAATCCCGTCGTCTCGGTGTCGAATACAACAAACGTGGACTGGCGCATACTATTCGTTCAGTCCCGCCCGCAATAGACCATTTCACCACTTTCCAAGGCAGATAACTCGCGCGATTAGAGCAAATCGGCGAAAAGGACAGTATATCATAAAGGCACATATATTTGTTTTGGATTTGGGAAAATAATCAGGAAATTTCAAAAAATTACATAAAGCAGTTTAGGGGTAAATTCACATTTGCTTGGAATAAAACCGCGCTACAAGGATTATCCCCGCGGCAAGGAAAACGATGTTTGGAAGCCAGGCTGCCAGCATAGGGGTTAATACACCGCTTTCGGCAATTTTGATCGAAAATGTTGTTAGGATGTAATATCCGAAAACTAGCAGTAAAGAAAGGCCCACACCACGGCTGCTGGTCGACCTGACCGGGGTCAGTCCAAGAGGCGCCGCTATCAGCGTGAACACTATAGATGCGAACGGGATGGCAATTTTTGAGTAATATGTCCCCTTCAGCTTCCTTAAATTCTGATCCGTTATAATTTTCGGATCGCGGTTCGCGATCAGGTGTCCAAGCTCATCGAGGCTCATTTCCTCGGGATCCCGATGCGTCGCTTCGGATAGAATATCTGAGGGAGTGCGGTTGATATTTACCTCGATTTCCGGACTCTGAACCCTTATCACCTTCCCGTTGCCGGACTGATCCTCATCAGGGGATGAAGATCCCCTGGGAACGGTCATTATTTCCGCGTTGTAGAACTGCCAGCTATCCTGAAGCCACTCCCCTTTTTCAGCGATCGTTATCGTAACGGTATCCGGTGAAGAAAAATCCAGCCACCTAACATCAAAAAAAGTATTTCCTTCTGCTGTTGCGGCGGAAAATAACCATCCTGCTTCATTATCAAGATACGATATGTCTTTCTCCTGGAGATGAATGCCCTTGTCTATAAGGGATTGTTGTATGTGAATTTTTGCAGAGATGGTGGATTGAGGGGCGACCTTTTCATTGAGTACAAATGTGAACAGGACAACGAACCACGCAAAATATAGAGCGGGAGCGATAATACGGAAAAAATCGACCCCTCCAGCCCGTAGCGCGGTAATCTGGGTAGTGTCACTCAATCTTCCGAACGTCAGAAGTGCCGAGAACAATATTGCCATTGGGAGCGTGTAAGCAACTACCTGTGGCAATGCAAGGATGAAAAAAACCCCGATATCTGCCAGCGACAATCCATAGTTCGTAACGTAGTTAAGGATATCCCTCATCAGGGTAACGGCGACCATAAGCATGGTAAATGCCGCTACACCCATAATGAAAAAAGGGATAAATTCCGTTAGTATTAACCTGTCGATTTTCCTGACTGGTGTTTTCAGCATCGGAACTATGCGTCTCCCGATGTCTCTTCGCCAAATTCATCGAGGATCGAGAACAGGCTCTCGTCCGCCTGGAATCGCTCACCGAGATAATACTTTTTGGCAATATCGCTGTCTGCGATCTGTCGCGCCACCCCGGACTGAAGGATCGTTCCCTGGTGCATGATATAAACCCAGTCGCTGACCGCGAGTATATCCCGCACCGAGTGGTCGGTGATCAGTATCCCGATGCCTTTCTTTTTGAGCATGGTGATGATTTTCTGGATATCCTGAATTGCGATAGGATCGACACCGGTGAACGGCTCGTCCAGGAGCATGAAGTCGGGAGCTCCTGCCAGTGCCCTGGCGATCTCGCAACGCCTGCGTTCTCCACCTGACAATGTGTTGCCGGATGATCGGCGCAGATGGGATAAATCAAGCTCGTCCAGGATCTGGTCGACTCGCTCCATCCTGTCCCTGTAACTGAATCCCAGGGCCTCAAGTATTAATAATACATTTTCCTCGACCGTCAGTTTCCTGAAAATACTTGGTTCCTGGGCAAGATAACCTAAGCCCATTCGGGCACGCTGGTAAATAGGGTGGCGGGTTATTTCTTTTCCATTAAGGTAAATTCGTCCCTTGTTCGGCTTGATCAGCCCGACCATCATGTAAAAACTGGTGGTTTTTCCTGCGCCGTTCGGACCGAGAAGCCCGACGATTTTTCCTTCGGTCACACGTAAATCG
>DASWIV010000327.1:0-9247 GCA_036397475.1 bacterium | reverse complement strand
CTGGAATTTGTGGTGGTTCCCGTCGTTGGGATTCGAAAATTCCTACGAGATCGCGGTGCCGAGGTCTCTTGCGGAAGAACACGATCTGAAAACCATCGGTGATCTGGCACCAATTTCACCGGACTTGAAAGCCAGACTTGGTTTTGAATTCATAGATCGTCCCGACGGGTTGCCCCTGCTGGCGGAAACATACGACCTGAATTTCGGGGAAGTAATCGGGATGCAGCAGATCCTCAAGCTGGTAGCGGTTGAATCCGGTGATATAGATGTCCTGGATGTATATACAACCGATGGAACAATAATTAAATACAACCTGGTTGTACTTGAAGATGACAAGGACATGTTTCCTCCATATGAAGCCGCTCCTCTTGTTAATGGAAATACCTTCGAGCGCTATCCAGAAATATATCCCGCGCTTTCCATGCTTGAAGGGGCTTTAAGTCCTGACATGATGAGGCGGTTGAACCGCAGGCTGCAGGAAGATAAAGAACCGGTGGAGAGAGTAGCGCAGGACGCGCTGGAGGAACTGGGACTTGTCGATGCAATTCAGGTAGACGCGATTTCAACCAGCGAACATACGCTAATTTCATACATGGCAGCCGAAAAAGCAAAACTGATCAGACTGACCCTTAACCACCTGTTCATGGCTGCGGTTGCTGTCCTGCTCGGGGTTTTGATCGCTGTCCCGCTTGGATTGCTGCTCGAACGATGGCGGCCGGGCGCTGAGCCGGTAATAAGGACAATCGGGTTAGCCCAGACAATTCCATCGATCGCACTGCTGGCATTCATGATCCCTCCCTTCGGAATAGGAATCAGGCCGGCAATAATCGCATTGTGGATTTATTCGCTGTTCCCGATTCTGAGGAGCACATTTTCCGGCATCCGCGACGCTGATCCGCAGGCTGTAGCGGCGGCACATGCTCTCGGAATGACGCCCGCACAGATTCTTACCCAGATAAGATTGCCACTTGCCGCGCCGGTAATCATGGCAGGAGTCCGTACTGCGGCGATAATAACGGTTGGAACAGCGACTCTTGCCGCGTTTATAGGGGCAGGTGGGCTTGGGGAGCCGATAGTGACCGGTCTTCAGACCTACGATGTGATCATGATCTTATCCGGCGCAATTCCGGCAGCGGTCCTCGCGATTGTTGTAGATCTGATTCTGGGTGGTGTTGAAATTCTCGTTAAGCCAAAAGGAATGGTGAAATCTGAATATTAATTATTCGCCGAGAAGATCGGTTCCGTGCGGACCTTCGTCTTCATTATTTGAAAAATCATAAACCTGATCCGGGATCGGCCTGTAGATGAACCAGTATCGTCGCATGAATATGGGGCTGACATTGGTGTCGAGTCGATAGTTCTGCTGGATGGCGTATTCCATGGCTGGTGTCCACCTGTCCCATCCTGCGTTGGATCCTTCCCCCGGCTTATCGTCGTTATTTGGGTCGTTCACGTAGAATCGCAGCATGATGGTGTCGTACATCTTATTTTCAATCGCGTCGACAAAGTCATTTTCATCCCAGATATTTTCCCTGGCAAGCTCGCTCATTATGAATGGATTGAATACGACCTCGTGCCCCGAAAGCAAAGTGAAGCCTTCATCTTCCGACAGGATCATCCCGTTGTGCTGTGCGAGTTCACCAGCCACAATTTCTCCAGCCCTGTAATCTTCCTGTTGTGGGGTAAAGGAGAAATTCCTGTCGCCCTCGAAGAGTCCCGATTGAACGATAGCGCCCGGTACGAGCAGCAGGGCAAGGACCATCACCGCAACCGGCTTGGAATCCCTTAATGTAAGCTCGGAGATATCGTGGAAGAAAAATCCGCCAAGTACCGCGGACGCGGCAATTAAATTAATGAAATAGTTCAGGTCACTGCCGACCTTGCCTGACAGGAGAGCGGTGCATATAGCGCCGATGAAAAAAATAGCCGGGATCAGGCGGTGTCGATTGAATAGTGCCCTGGGGAACGCCAGTATCGCGAGGACAATTATTAATGCATGGGAAGGAAGGATCCATTTAAGGGATGAGAGCACACGCTCGGGGAAAAACTGTGTTCTGGTATAGGTCACGATGTGCCTGAAAAATTCCCCGTTTGTGGAAGACTGGAGTATCAGGAAAATTGTGGCGCAGACGAACAACCAGGAAAGGGCGAAGAAAACTGAAAATAGCCTGTCGGATCTCATTTTATCGTCAGCTGGACCGGTAATCAAAAATGACCCAATCACGATCGCGGCGATGGCTTCTACCGACGACTGCCTTGTGTAAATCGCAGCTACCAGGGGGATCACCGCAAAATATCTGTTCGGACCCTGCCGGGACGCGACTATCCAGATTCCAAGCATACTCAGTGCTGACGCCAGTAGGTCGACTCTCAGAAGAGCTCCCCAGAAATAAATTACCGGGCTCGACGCTACCAGGATCGAAGAAATTATTCCCGCCCATTTGTTTCTGGTTATCGATCCTACAGTTCCCCCGACCGAGGCCATGAGTAAAATGCTCGCGAATACTGAAATTATCCGCCCTTTGATCAGGTCCGGATGAAGTGGATCAGTGAACCAGCTCAGGATCAGCTGATAAAAAGGCGGGTAGTTAGTAACGATGTAGGGAGGCTCATTTATCGGGGGATAAAGTTGCTGATGGCGGGCAAGCAGTACCGCCTGGTTAAGCACGAACCCTTCGCCGTCTTCGAGCGGATAAGGGAATCTGAGATAGGCAAGGAAATGTTCGAACAGCAGGAGAAGGACCGCAAGTCCAAGTCCGAAGCTAAGGGGCAGGATGAAATGGTCGAGAATTTTTTTCAGTGAGTTGCGGTGTTTCCAGGCTTTTAATATAAGGTAACCTGAACCCGCTAAGATAAGAAAAAGTGCCAGAACGAGTAAACCGGCGGGCATTATGTGGAAGTTATTAAATGTCAACCACAAGCCCAATCCCAGGGATGTTCCACCCGCGTAAGGCAGGAGTGTGGACCTTATGGATCTGGATTGCTGAATTTGTTCGGTCTCGATCATGCTTTACAGGAAATTTTGAAACTAATGTGGTACATTATAAATATATTGGAGTCTGAATAGCGATTCATCTTCACGGAATGAGTCGATTATAAGTCTTCAAAGCCGCATTAACAAACGATTGACATTACGGGACAAGTGGGATAGGATGTGGTGTTCATCACGCGCACGGCCGCATGGTTGTGCTGTGGGCTTGTTGGAAATACTTAATATTGTGAGTTCTGCCGTCATATGACGCCAGTAGACCAGAAGAGGGAAAAGATAGGCCAGATCCTCATTCGAGCCGGAGCTATCACTCAGGAAGAACTCGAGCGCGGTCTGGAAATCCAGCATTCCAATCCGGATGATAAGATCGGAGCTATCCTCGTGCGCCAGGGTTACTGCACGAAAGACGATGTCGCCCTGGCCTATGAAAAGCAGACCGGAATCAAGTTCCTCAACCTGGCGCGATACGAGTACACACCCGAGCTGGAAGCCCTTATTTCCCCGGAAAATATGAACCGCCTGATGGTTCTACCCATTAAGGTGGTAGACGACGCTCTGGAAGTAGCCATGGGCGATCCTCTGGATTTCGTTCTGAGGGAAAATCTCAGAATGATGACCGGCATGAAGATCATTCCGTTCATTGCCCACGAAGACCAGATCCGCGAAATTATTTTCCAGAAGGTCGGAAAGAAATACGTCACCGACGATTACATCGACGAGGCCATGAAGTATTACCAGGAAGAGGATGAAGCGATCAACCTCTCCAAGAGCCTGCAGTCGGAAGGAATGGACGCTGTTAACGCCGGTCCTGTTGTTCGACTGGTAACCACTATCGTCACAGAGGCAGTTGAGTCCGGAGCGTCGGATATCCACGTCGAGCCGAACGAGGATGAAGTTGTTGTGAGGTATCGTATTGACGGTATCCTCCACAAGATCATGACCATCCCGTCCAAGATCAAGAACCCGACAATTTCAAGGCTTAAGATCCTGGCGCAGCTGGATATTGCGGAACGAAGGAAACCGCAGGATGGACGTATGAGCGCGAAGATCAGCGGACGTGAACTCGACTTCCGTGTCAGCTGCCTTCCCACAGTTTTCGGTGAGAAACTGGTACTTCGTATTCTGGACAAAAATAACGCGATGGTCGGCCTGGAGAAGCTCGGGCTTGAAGACCACGACGATAAATTTGTAAGAGAGATGGCGCAGTCGCCGTGGGGGATCATGCTTGTATCCGGTCCTACCGGTTCGGGAAAATCCACCACCCTGTATTCCATCCTGAATATGCTGAATGACTCAAAGGTCAACATCGTCACGATCGAAGACCCTGTTGAGTACACCCTGCCCGGAATCAACCAGGTCGAGGTAAACGTAAAAGCCGGACTGAATTTTGCAGCAGCCCTGCGATCGTTCCTAAGGCAGGACCCGGACATCATCCTTGTTGGAGAGATCCGCGACCAGGAAACACTCAGTGCCGCGGTTGAAGCGTCGCTGACCGGCCACCTGGTCTTTACCACGCTACACACTAATGACGCGCCGTCGAGTATCGTACGTATGGTGCAGATGGGCGCGCCAAATTACCTTGTGGCAGCGTCGGCGATCGGCGTTCTCGCACAGAGGCTTGTCAGAACTATCTGCTCGGTCTGCAAGGAACCGGTTCCGATTGACGAAGAATTCCGCGCCACTTTCGAGCGATATTTCCCGAAAGATATGGTAACCCTGAATCCCGACGAGATTCTCGCCAAGGCGCGAATGTTCAAGGGTCGCGGATGTACGATCTGCAGGGGAACCGGATATAAAGGCCGCCAGGGGATCTTCGAATCGATGAGGGTCAGTCCCAAGGTTCGGGAATTAATTCTGGTAGACGCTTCCACCGATGAAATAAGGAAAGCGGCAATCAAGGAAGGCATGATCACTCTTGAGCAGGCTGCGCTTATGAAGGTTCTTCGCGGCGCAACGACACTCGACGAAGCCACCAGGATCACCACGATGCGCAAGGAAGAAGAGCCTGTATACGACACTGGACGGCTTCTCGACGAGGTTCCCGATGGAGCCGAGATCCCGACCGCTCCGGGCAACGGGCATCTGGATGAAATGCCCGAAGAAAATCTCCTCGACGAGGCGTCGCCGGAAATGCTCGATGAAGAGCTTTGAAAAATATTTTTAATTATGTAAGCGATTCCGCCCGTAGCAGGGCGATTTTTTTTGTCATGACTCGTAAAATGATAGCAATAGATTTTTAAGGGAGCCTGGTATGCGTGTTGGTATAATCGGACTGGTCGGTTGCGGAAAATCTCTTTTGTTCCAGGCACTGACAGGACAACCGCCCGATCCTCCGGGAGGAAAGGTCCACAGGAGGCTCGGACGCGCGCTGGTCCCGGATGTACGCGTTGAAATCCTTGCCGAACTTGATAAATCCGAAAAAAAAACTTTCGCGGAAATTGTCTTTATCGATCCCGACGGATTTAATCCGCAATCGGGAAAATCGCTTTCGTCCGAAATGCTGGGAATGGTTCGAAACGCAGACCTGCTGACGCTTGTAATACACGCATTTTCCGATCCGTCTGTCATGCATCCGCTTGGAAGTGTCGATGGATTTCGAGATGTGAAAGCGAATTTCGGCGACCTGATAATTCAGGATCTCGCGGTACTGGAAGGCAAGCTCCAGCGATCGCTGAAAGAATATGAGCGGGGAAAGAAGGAACTGGAAAAGGAAGTCGAAACTCTTAAAAAAGCGATAGCGTTCCTTGAAGAGGATAAATTCCTTGCCATGACTGAGTGGCTGGATTACGAGCGCGATCTGCTCGCCGGACTCGAGACCCTGACCCTGAAGAAAGGGCTCGTTCTCTGGAATGTAGGGGAGGGAGTCGAATTCGGGCGCGGCGGCAAGGGAGTACCGCAAGACGTGATCGAGTATGTTGAATCTTATGGATGGCGGGTCGGGGCGACCTGCCTGACAATCGAAGCGGAAATAATGGAACTCGAGGATTCCGAGCGCACAGCTTTTACAAAAGAGTATGGATTGGCCGAAACTATCCGCGACAGATTTCTCACCACAGTTTATACCCGGCTGGGACTGATAACATTTTATACCAGCGGGCCAAAAGAAGCGGCTGCACGTCCGGTAAAAAATGGATCGACAGCTTACGATGCCGCAGGAAAAATTCATTCCGACATTCAGCGAGGTTTCATCCGTGCCGAGGTAATGAGTTTTGATGATTTTGTCGACCTTGAGAGTGTCGATGCTGTGCGTAAAGCCGGGAAGTACAGGCTGGAGAAAAAAGAATATATTGTTCAGGACGGGGATATTATAGTTTTCAGATTCAACGTCTGATCATCCAAGCGATAAAAAATATTCATGAATTCTCCGGTCACCCGACAATTCAGGGTGAAAAGTCGAACCGAGAATATTTCCCTGCCGGACAAGCACAGCGCTGCCATCATGTTCGGATAATACCTCGACATCTTTCCCGACAGACACTATTTTCGGAGCCCTGATGAATACCCCGTGAAAAGTGGAGCCGCCGATTTTTTCCAACGCGAGCTCGGTTTCAAAGCTGTGCACC
This sequence comes from bacterium, assembly GCA_036397475.1. GTDB lineage: Bacteria > JAJVIF01 > JAJVIF01 > JAPKYR01 > JAPKYR01 > DASWIV01. Next base: position 2,695 of record DASWIV010000327.1, on the reverse strand, counting down.
TGGCGCCCGTACGCGTTTCTCTCAACCGACACATCGATTACATCGAGCGATTCCTGCTCACGTCCTTCAATTCCATTTGAAAGCAGAATTAATCCCGCGCATGTAGCCAGTATCGGGACGCCACTTTGCGCCGCGGCGAGGAGAGGCTTTCTAAGGTCATGGTAATCGAATAATTTCAGGAACGTGGTCGATTCACCGCCCGGCAGGATTATATGCGTGCAGCCATCGAAATCGTCGGCAATTTTTAATTCCCGGGTTTGCGCGCCGAGGGATCTGCACATTCTGCCGTGAGCGTCGAATGCTCCCTGAAGCGCCAGTAATCCGACTTTCGCGTCCGGAAATCCATCTTTTTTTATTATTTCATTCATCAGGCAAACAAAATCGCGTGTAACAGATACGTCACTGTCTTGACACCCGCTATGCGGAATTATATATTGGTAACAGGCGAAAACAAAGGATTATCAGGATTGTGGTATCGTTAGTTGTACGTGGTGTAAAATAATAAAACCTGCCGGAGTCCGGGGACACCCGGGTCCGGCTGAATATGGGAATTAATGTGATAATTATGGCTGTTGCCATTCGATTGTCAGCGATAGCCCCGAAAAATGGACGGAGCCAGGCTTCGAAGGTCTGGCATTTTCTTATGTCTTATTAATAATTTCCTTCCGAAAGGAGTCCTGCTATGGATATAAAAGTCAGAGGGAAGAATATCGAACTCACCCCCGCTATCAAGGACTATATTTTTGAAAAGATCGGAAAGCTCGAAAAATATTTCGACCAGATCAATTCGGTGGATGTAGCCCTGACGGTGGAAAAGAATCGCGCTATCGAGAAGACCCAGCGAGCCGAGGTAACCATGTTCGTCAACGGCAGCGTGATCAGGGGGGAAGAGTCGAGTGTAAGTATGTACTCTTCAGTTGACATTGTTGTGGAGAAACTGGAGCGCCAGCTCAAAAAATATAAATCGAAAATCTATAATTCGTCGCGAGACCGGAGGGGACGTGGGAAGGAACAGACTGCGCTTCTCGAGGCAGAGCCGGAAATTGACGGAATGCATGCCGAGGATGTGCAGGTGCCGAATATCGCGAGGACAAAGACCGTGACGCTGCGTCCGATGACTCCGACCGAAGCGACACTTCAGATGGAAATGCTCGGCCATGATTTTCACCTGTTCCTCGATCCTGAGACAGGGTCGGTAAATCTTGTGTATAGACGTCAGGATGGCGATTACGGATTGCTGATACCGGAGAGCATATCGAGGTAAAGGCGGATTCGGATTTGAAATATCATCCCTCCAGCAATGGGGGGATTTTTTTGTCCCATGGATAATCCATGGATTTCAAACGCGCCACCCACTCCCGGTTAATTACCCCATCCTTTGGAACCCGCACTTTACGTGCGGCATCAGAAAATGGGAGCAACATTTCTTCAGGCAAATATTGACTGAAATATCTGGTAAAATTTAAGTGTGAATAACTTGAAAATGCTAAAAAAAAAAAGCGTATGCTTTTATTGGAAGGCACAAAAAAATGAAAGGAAGTGCTGCACTTATAATTCTGCTGGCGCTGGCGGGATGCGCCGCAGGGAATTCTATAACCCCCGCTTTGGATAGTTCAGATATTACTCAGTTGGCCGCGACGTCGTTAGCGGATGATAATCGAATGCTCTGGGGCGAGTGGACATTTTATTTTAGTGAGGCTCATGATCAGGTTGATGTGGTTCCGAAACGTGCGGGACGGTTCCACCTGAACGCATTGAAATTTCTGGAAGAATACTGCACTGACTGTCTAGAGATTACCAACATCAAAAATAACGGTGATTCGACAATCGATTTAACGGTGCAGCTTGAGCATCCATTCCCTGGACATCCCGAATTTACCGGGTTTGATGTTAAGGGTATCATAATGTTCGAAGGTAGCTGGACAAATCCCGGGTATCAGTATCATCCACCATGGCCTGAGCCGTTTATTGTTTCCTGGAGGAAACTTGGCGATCCGCAATTGATGAATGCCGATGGTTATACCCTTAGATGGAGTCCATCTTATGATTCAGGAAAGACACAGCCGATTTTTATTTACTGGGAAGGAAAATACTCGAACGGCACGCCCACCGCCAATTTAAACGGGTACTTGGATTTTTATACAGACAAAGAACGTCACATGTTCAGGGACGATGGAATTGCCTCAAGAACATATACGATATGGCTACCGCCTGGAGAACCAGTGGTCGCGGGATACGCGGTTGAAGCAGTCTGGGAACCGCCCTTGATTAATCCGGTTACCGATCCAATTAATGAATTTCCGATTACTGCGAATCAAGTGGAGGCGTACGAATTTTATATCAATCTGAACAATGGCGAGCCGATTACTGATCCAATTTGCTGCGGTAAAGGTGATTTTGCGCATGATGAGCTATTTGCGGTTTCCAAACAATGGGGAGGTCATACCGCGACGGCGGTTGGAGTTTTCACGGATTGCTATTGGGAGGTCGGGACCTTATGGCCAGTTTGTGACGAGGATTTTCCAGACCACTATTGCGGTTTGTTTAATTCAGAGGTTTGTTCTAGTGGTGAATATATTGGAGTAGCAATTAATTTCAAAGGGAATGTAAAGCCACCTCCATTTTCACTTGAAATTACCTATTCACTCTTTGAGTTTACAATAGAATTTTAATTGCAGATAAGGAGAGAGACGCA
>DASWIV010000326.1:0-21984 GCA_036397475.1 bacterium | reverse complement strand
AAACCGAGGATAACTCCCTTCTTTTATCGAGCGAGTTTTCAATGCCGCAAAATTCCTGGAGCGCGACAGGATCGGTAAAATTTATCCCTGTAATTCCCGCACCAAACCGTCCGGGATTTATGCCAAAGGAGAAAATTCGCTCATCAGAATTGGAATAGAATTTAGAATAGAACTTCCGGACACAGTCCAATGTGGAACGGTCACGGTACGGATTGAGGATATCAACCCCATGCGATTCCGGCAGGAGTGGCGATCTAATATTCTCGAAATATTTAATGGCCTTGTCGCTGAATGTTTTCCGGGATTTTTCCTGTTCCATTGAAACGAATTAGCTAAACTTTTATCATGTAAATATTACCATTCTCAAGGGATACACAATATGGAAAAAGAACCGAGAAAACGTAATCCGGCATTTATCAGGATGGGGATTGCCTTCATAGGCGCCGGAATAGCTTTATCAAGCTCAAATCCAGGTTTACTGGGCATTACCGGCCTGGGCGTCGTATTCCTCATCATGGGAATTGCCGGGAAAAAGGCTGACAGGTTCGGATTGAAGTAGCGGGGCTCCGGCTTACTTCTTCTTCGCCTTCCGGGACTTGCGTGCACTCTGGTATTTATCGTACATCTCGATAGTATCCTTCACAGACATCCTGGAGACCGCTTCGCCTATCAAATCCAGAGGAAGATCCTCGATCTTCCTGAAACGGACACACGACTTCCCCATATCCATCTTCTTACCGGTCTTTTTGTATTCCTCGGTGAACCATTTTGTCATTTCAGGAATACCATAGATACTCATCAGGTAAACGGCCATATGATTTTTCTGGTTGGCAACGCTTACATAGGGAAGCGGCGTATTGGGATCGCGGAGATATCCTTGTGGATACAACTTCAGCGGAACGACCCATCCGATCATTCCGTAGGCGAATGTCTCCTCATATCCCTTTGGCATATTTTTCTTAATGACACTTCTTACTTTCTCTATCTGCTTACGCCGATCGTCGGGAAGCGCTTCCAGGTACTCTTTTACGGTCTCAACATCGTATTTCATTATCAACCTCTCGGGATAATTATAGTTTCCTGATTTCAAACCGACCTACCTGTGTAGGACGTGTCGTGTAATTAATGGTCAATTCTCCGATAATTTTATCCCCGTCCACTGAAACAGATCCCCGTAACAATTTCAGGCGCGCATCGGATCCCACAAACCGGATCTCTCGTCCCTCTATTGTGATTGTACCCGTACCGATAATTTCACCGTTCTGAAGATCGTAGTCGGCCTTCAGGAGATTCCCATCCATATAAAACCTGCATTCGATCACTCCAACCTCAACAACATCATTAACGTATGTCCCCTGCCAGTTTCCGGCAATGGACTCGGGTTTGAAAGGCACTACAAAAAAGTTGCCCGAAACTACCATGTACAGGATCAATACGCCCAGTGCGATAGAGCCAAAAAAAATAAGCGGCTTTTTCATTGCCTGAAAGTATAAAAGACCGAATCGCCTCTAACAAGCCAAACACAAAAAAGTAAACAAATTTTAAGTAAATTCCTTGAATTCGGAAAAATAGACTTATATAATTCCCTGCACATTTTACTTACTGACTGGAGGAACTATGCGTTACCTATTAATTTTAACCGGTCTTATGTGCCTGGTCATCACAAGTCCGGCCTGGGCCGAGGAGCCTGTTTCCGGAACGGAATCGACATCCGGAGATATAAACTGGGAAGACTGGGATCCTGTAGAAGGAATGATCGTCCATACGGAGATCTACGTCACCGACCTTGAGGCCGCGAAGGAATTCTACGGCTCGCTGTTCGGATGGGAATTTTTCGATGAGGATGACAATTACTCCATGTTCATGACCCCGGGAAATGTCGGGGGAGGAATAACCAATGTCGCCCCTCCCGGCGGCGGAGGAATCACTTTTTACATTTATACAGCCGATATCGATGGCATGCTTGCCGAGATAGAAGAAGCTGGAGGCACAACGTTCATGGAGAAGACCGAGATACCTGAAACCGGATATTTCGCACTGTTCGCAGACCTTGACGGAAATATTGTCGGTTTATTTTCAATGTAATAAGCCTCGGTACATCCTTGAAATGCGAATGAAAATGTCCCGGATTATTGTCCGGGATTTTTTTTGATGGGTTGAAAATCCCGGCGAATCTGCTAACCTTATTGAGATTCTATCTTAACAAGGTTTTTTTTATGAGTATCTTCAGCAGAGTAAAATTTCGGAATCGAAGGGACGACCTGATATTTGGAATAATCGTACACCTCGTCATCCTGGCACTGGTTACTGGCGCATTTGCGGCCAATTTCACTGCCGGGATTGTCATGTTGTGCGCCGTGATCCTGGGTACATCTTACTCCGTATACATGAATCTTTTCCCGAAATGCCCGTTTATGAGCCTGTTTAAGAAGGAGCGCATCAGGGAGTTCCTGAATAACCGGTTCGGGCAGTCGGCGAAGAAGGTCGCGTTCTGGGTAGCCGTATTTTATATCGTGAAGGGCACAACTGTTACAGTGATTTCTCTGATGACCGGCGCAATGATCATTGATTCGATTGGCTCGTCAAGCCTGACAGAGATTCTTTCGGGTGAAATAGCGATAGTTGCAGCAGGAGCACTCGGGATTTTCCTCGGAGCTACCGGTACCGGCAGATTAATCGAATCCCGGAATTGATACCCGCCCCCGCAGGTGGAGGGTTGATTAACAGCATGTAATTCCATGACTTCCACTCCTCCATCTATGGTATTATTCTCCACCCGATGGCAGCCATTGAAATCAATAATCTTTCAAAGGTTTTCAGGCTTTACACCCGCAAAACCGAGAGCTTCATCGAACGCTTCCTCATGCTCAAGCGATCCCGCTACGAGCAACTATGGGCGTTGAAAGACGTCAACCTGACGGTCGAAGAGGGGCGCGTGATCGGCATCATAGGTCCGAATGGGTCGGGTAAATCCACACTCCTTAAAGTTCTTTCAAATATTTACAAACCCGAGCATGGATCGTTCACGGTCAACGGGAATGTCGCTGCGCTACTTGAACTTGGAGCCGGATTTCATCCGGAACTGACCGGACGTGACAACATATATCTTAACGGCTCGATCCTGGGATTGACCAGGAAAGAAATTACGGCACGATTCGATGAAATTGTCGAATTTTCGGGACTTGAAAAATTCCTGGACACGCCGATCAAGAATTATTCGACAGGAATGACCGTTCGTCTCGGATTTTCTGTCGCGATGAGCATCGATCCCGAGGTTTTGCTGATAGACGAAGTCCTTGGAGTAGGCGATCTAAATTTCTCAAAGAAATCATTCCTCAAAATTAAATCATTCGCGGAAAGGGGAAAAACTATCCTTTTTGTATCGCATGATCTAAGCGTGGTCGGATCGTTCGCCGATGAAGTTGTCTGGCTGAGTGACGGTCAGATCCGTGGACAGGGCGATCCGGAGGACATGATCAATCAGTATATGCAGGATTTACAGGTACGCCGTGAGGAAGTCCATTCGAAGGGACGCGCGATACAGGCGGATGCCATGAAGGATCGAAGCGGTTCCGGCGAAGTGACAATTGAATCTGTTAAATTTTACGATACGTCCGGCGAAGAGAAGTATTTATTTAATGCCGGAGACGATATGACGGTAAAAATTGAGTATAACGCGACAAAGGAGATTCCGTCGCATTCACTTTACCTGAGTTTTCACGCGTTTGATGGTAGAATGGTAGTTGGTCCGATCCTAAGGCCTTACGAAGCCCCCCTGTGGGGAAAAGGCACGATTGTGGCGACATTTGTCCGGCTGCCGATATTAAAAGGTGAGTACTATATGTCGGCAGGCCTGTTCAGGGATGACTGGGTAAACGCGTACGATTTCCACGAGCGCTATTACAGGTTCACGGTGACCCAGCCCAGCGAATGGGGTTTCAAGGGCCAGATCTATGCACCGTGTGAAGTTGAGTATCTAAATAAGTAATGAAACTGCGAACACCACAGGAGAATCTGAACCCGAAACAGCAGTCGTTACTGTACGCTATCCGCAACCGGAATCAGCTCGCGTCCGCCTGCATGATTTCTACACTGATAGCCATCGGGGGCTCCTGGATCCAGAATATTTACCAGCCATCCGCCGTAATTTATGTGCTGCTTGGGTTCACCGCGGGATGGGCGTTCATCTGTTCACAGGCGCGCGGATTTGTCTACGGAAGAATTTTCAGCCTGGACTGGACAGTTATCGCACTGTTGCTGCTGTCGGCGGTAAGTCCGGCAGCGCCGGCGTTACTGCTTGGTATTGTCGCATTTTTAATTGTATATCTTGCCGCGGTCGGGTTCCTTTCGAACCATCCGCTGCTGAAAATAGCCTATGGAGACCGCCTGTACCGGGTCAGCCATCCATTCGACTTCATCCTGCCGATCCATTACCTCGCTCCCCAGCCATTGTCCCCGGTGTTCGAACCGATCATAGCGTTTCACTGGAAACCGGCCCTGTTCGGAATTCCACTCCCTGTAGTCCTGATGATCGATCCGCCAGCGGTCCATGATTTCATAGAAATTGGAACATCGCAGCTTACGTCGCGCGAGCTGGACTGGCTCACGTCGATCAGGAATTTCCGCAGCGCGGTGACAATACTCAGTCTGCTTGAATGGCTGAGCAGGTATGAAAACGACGGACTTGACGGTGTCGCGCTAGCGGCTGCCGCGAGGCTGGCGCTGTATAATTCGTCCGATCAGGCAAAAGCGGTCCTGAGGGAAGCGCTTCTCGATTTCAAGGAGATCCGCCGGATGGAGATCATGGAAGCTTTCGACCTCGGGGCTTATGAGCCGGAAGATGTGAAATTGCTGGATTAGCATTTGCCAATAAAATCCCCCATGGATATACTACCTCTCTGCTTTTAAAGGAGAGCATGAATGATATCAACGAATGATTTTCGTCCAGGAACCTGTTTCAAATATGACGACCAGCTGTGGAAGATAACGGAATTCCAGCACGTCAAGCCCGGGAAAGGCCCGGCATTTGTCCGGGTTAAGCAACTGAACCTGCGTACCGGATCGATCGTCGAGCGGACTTACCGTGCCGGTGAAAAGGTCGAGGATATACGTGTCGAAAACCGGGCGATGCAGTACCTGTATCACGACGGAACGAATTACATTTTCATGGACAATGAAACCTACGACCAGTTAGGGGTCAACGATAAACTGATCGGAGACCAGGCGGGATTTCTTCTTGAAAATACGGACGCCAATGTCCTTATTTATGAGGGAGAGATTCTCGAAGTGACACCGCCGAATTTTATCGAGGTGGAGATAGTCCAGACCGATCCCGGCGAAAAAGGCGATAGGGCGCAGGGCGGAACGAAACCCGCGAAGATCGCATCCGGTGCTACGATCAATGTCCCGCTTTTCATTAACGAGGGAGAAAAGGTCAAAGTAGATACACGCGACGGACGTTATGTTGAGCGAGTAAAATAGAAGGACCGCATTTCGATCAATAACATTTTTGTTTGGTACTCTGATGACTGAAGTAACGCCTCAAATTAAACTGCCGTCGAACGGCGATGAAGCCGCCGCGATGATTGACCAGACACTCCTGAAGCCCGAATTACCCGAATCGAGTTATAAGCAGTGGATATCCGACAACTCAACTCGGAAATTCGCCACTCTCTTTGTGCCCCCATCCTATGTTGCCCTGACCAGGATGTACCTTGAAGAAAAGCCGACAAAGGTCGGGACGATTGTAGGTTTCCCCCTGGGATTCGACCTCAGGAAAACCAAGCTGCTCGCCATGAAAGATCTTATCGACCGTGGCGCGGAAGAGATAGATTTTGTCGTCAATATCACGCACCTGAAATCGGGAAACGATTCCGAATTCAAAGGTGAGTTGAGGGATATCAAACTTCTCGCTGATTCAAAGAAAACATGGCGCGACGGGCGCATCGTCCTAAAGGGAATAATCGAGTGTTGTTATCTCAATGAAGCGGAAAAGCGATGGGCGGTTGAACACCTTGCTAACGCAGGAATCGACTATGTGAAAACGTCGACCGGACTGGGCCCGTACGGCGCTACTGTAGCGGATGTCCAGTTATTGAAATCGAGCTCACATGGCAGGATAAAAGTGAAGGCGTCGGGTGGTATCAGGAACCGCAAGGATATGGAACTGATGCTGAGAGCGGGCGCGACGAGGATAGGGACGTCTGCGGGCGCGGACATTGTAGCGGATTACATCACGCTCCCAAGTTTCTGACCGACAAACCATTTCCCAATATGCAATCATCCCTCCTCGTTTTGCATAATGAGCAGGAATGATAAAAATGATGTACCGGAGACCATTCTTGATGTCCCAAGGCGGTCAGTAGGTTTCGGTCCGCCTACAAAAGCCGAAGTAAAAAGGCGCGGGCTCGACCTCACCGGCGGACCGATCCTTAAGACAGTATTACTGCTTGCCGTGCCTGTTATTGCGTCGAATTTCCTGAACATAGCGATAAATATGGCCGACCTGAAAATGGTGGGTTACATTGGTACGGATACGCAGGCAGGGATTATCCTCTCAAACAATCTGTTAATGATCCTGTTCGCCCTCGGATGGGGTACGTCGTTCGCGACAATCACCCTGGTCGCCCAGCACTCCGGCGCGAATCGGGAACAGGAGGCCAAGGTCAGCGCGGCGCATTCCCTGCTCTTCGCTTTGATTCTCGGTGTACTGATGATACTGATCGGGAATATTTTCATACCGAAACTGATACTGTTTTACAATGCCGATCCTGTAGTCAACGAGCACGCGATATCGTATCTCAAGATAATTTTCGATTACCTCCCATTCTATTTCCTCCTGTTCATCGGGACTGCGGTCATGCAGGGACGTGGCGACACTGTTTCGCCGCTTATCATCATGCTTGTGGTAAATCTCCTGAATATTTTCCTGAATTACTGCCTTATTTTCGGAAATTTCGGATTTCCCGAAATGGGTATTCGTGGAGCGGCTGTCGGATCGGTTGTCGGGCGAGGGATAGGCGCTGCAATAATCATAGCGATGCTGATGAGTGGGAAATATTTACTGACCTTGAAACCATCGGACTTTTCTCCCCGCTGGATCGAATTCTGGAAACTTCTGCGCCTTGGAATCCCGAACAGCGGACAGGCCGTGATGAGAAATTTCAACGTGATGATCCTGTACCGGATACTGTCGCTCACCGCGGTCAAGACTGTCGCGCAAACATCGCTTGGTGTGGGATTCACGTCGGAAGCATTCGGATTCCTTCCGCTCATCGGATTATCGATCGCGAACGGGACAATGGTCGGGCAGAATCTCGGGGCGGGATTGCCGGATCGGGCAGAAGAGGCGGCGTGGACAGCGTGGAAAACGGCACTGGCGCTGATGGTTATCCCGTGCATCGTGTTCCTGGTCGCGCCACAGGTTATTGTCAGATTCTTCTCCCAGGATGAAGCCGTGATCGCGTCGGTGACCTGGTACCTGAGAATTAACGCAGTAGTTCAACTTTTTCAGTCGGGATTTGTCTTAACGGGTGCGTTGCGAGGAGCCGGAGACGCGCTACGTCCGTTATACATTCACATTCTCGGGCAATGGATCATCCGCCTCCCGCTTGCGTACCTGCTTTCGACGTACACTTCACTGGATGAAAAGGGAGTATGGACGGCGATGGCAATATCGTCCATAATCGAATGCTGCGTTTACATATTCCTTTTCAGAACAGGATACTGGAAAAAAATCAGGGTAAACTGACAAAACATCATACCTGTAAATACTGTATACTCTCATCGGAATTTTTCATGAATTACCTGAAAGCATCGAAAACAATAATTCACGCCGCCGCCATTCTGGCCGTGACCCTGTTGATCCTGATCACCGGATGCCATAACGAACCCGACCTTGAAATCATCAGTGATACCATAAACCGCGACCTTGTTTTGAACATGCCGCTTTATTGCTGTGAAAATCATAACGGACAGACGAGCGTTTATCGCATACCGGTGCACACAAAGGATATCGAGAGGATCATCACCAGGGAACAGGGAATACTCGACCTGAAATGCAGCGAATCAAGCGTGTACCTTCTCCGGAAAGATCGCGATGGCTATTTATACGTCACGAGAATGGAAACCGACTTCGATGTGGCTACCGAGGCGATTCCTGCCACCCGGATAAAATCGGATTCTGCCTCGCCGTGGGGCGTAAGTCGCGATGGCACGGTGATACTGTTCGGCAGCGAAAATAACGGCACAAGCAAAATAATCGAACTGGAATTTATGAGAACAGAGGGGGACGAAATTTTTGAACCGGGAAAAGAATCGTATATTTCCGATCCCGAGATAACGTTCATTGAATCAGAAATATATTCGACACAGTCGCCAATCTACGATGCTGTCGTTTCACCAGACGATTCGCAGGTCGCCGCATCGATCGGGTCCGCCGATTCCGGCGATGGAGCCACTCTAGCAATGCGTTCAAATTCGGGGCAGTGGGAAACCCTACCCGGAAACAATCTGAAGGAGATTGGCGGATTTTCTCCCGACGGGAATAAACTGGTCGCCACAATGGAAGTCGATGCAAGGATCGAGGTTTTCCTGGTGGATACAGGTTCACATGAAAAGGAACAGCTTACCGTGTCGCCAAGATACTTCTACGCGTCGCATCCGCGCTGGCATCCGAATGGCAACTACATAATTTACACAGTAAATTTCACAGACGAGATCAAGGAAAATGACGCGGTACTGGAAAGCGACCAGTTATACCTGTACAGCCTGGTTTCCGGCAATGAAAGGCGTCTTACGGCATTTGAGGGGCAGTCTATTTATGTGGATTTCGCTCCCACCGGGGATTTTCTCATTTATTCGCTGAACAAATGGTCCCGTGGACGATCGCGCAGTGCGCTCGATACGGAACATGTCGATCCAGATTCGCTGGTTGAGACATGGCGGCTGAATTATGTGCCGTGGGACCCCCAGAGATTCCAGTCCGGAACACTGGAAGCGATGCAGCAGGACCAGACCTTTTTTCTGGTGAGCTGGCAGGTTAACGACAGTCAGCAGATCAGATTTTCGTGGGGACCGGGATAAATCCTACATCATCGATACCGGATCGACATCGATCTCAACCTTGACGTCCGCCGGCGGTTTGAATTTCTTCAGCATGTATCCAAGAACCGCTGCCAGGTCGGATGTCGTTACCGATTTCAAAATAATGTGATACCGATATTTTCCTTCGAGCCTTTCGAGAGGGGCAGGTGCGGGTCCGGCGACAATGATTTTATCCCCTGCTCCCGATCTCTTCAGCATTTGTGAGTACAAATCCGAGGTGGACCCCACATGGCCAGCGTTTTTTCCGGCGAATAAAATTCTCGCGAGTTTCACCGACGGCGGGTATCCGAATTTCTGGCGGAGGATTATTTCCGAATTGTAAAACTCAATATAGTCCTGGCGCGACGCTGTCTGCAGGACACGGTTGTCGGGGCTGTAACTCTGGATAATCGCAATCCCGCCGCCTTCAAGTTCAAGCGCATCGGACCGTCCCGCGCGTCCGACTACCTGTGTCAGCAATTGAAATGTTCTTTCGGATGCACGGAAATCGGGAATGAAGAGGCTCGAATCCGCGGAAACGACACCTACAAGGCGGACATTCGGAAAATCAAGCCCTTTGGCGATCATCTGTGTCCCGACAAGAATATCCACATTTCCCGCACGCATGTCGTCGATAATTTTCTTTCGGCGCCCACGCGTCCTGACGGTGTCGCGGTCCATTCGATGAATCCTTGCGTCCGGAAATATAAATCTTACTTCGGCTTCCAGACGTTCGGTTCCGTAGCCAAGATAATCGAGTTTTTCCGACGCACATTTTCCACACCTGACACTTGACCGCTCACGATGTCCGCAGTAATGGCACAGTTGAATATTTCCAATGCGATGGTACGTAAGCGGGACATCGCAATTTTCGCACACAGGCACCCATCCGCATTCCTGGCATATCAGTGTCCGCGAAAATCCGCGCTGATTCAAAAGCAGGATCGCCTGCCGGTTTGAGTTTAATGTATTCTCAAGCTCCTCCTTTAATTTACCGGAGATCAGTCCGAGCGCAAATTCTTTTCCCTTTACTTTTATAGTCCGGGCATCTTTCGATTTCCGCGGGGTCGGGCGTGTAATTCTAACTTCCGGAAGCTGGCCGCCAACAACACGGTCCGGAAGCGCAATCATTTCATAACTGTTATTTTTCGCACGATAAAAGGATTCTACCGAAGGAGTGGCACTCCCGAGCACGACCACGCTATTTTCCATATTCGCCATTTTCCGGGCGACTTCTCTCGCGTTGTACCGTGGACGCTGATGCTGCTTGTACGCTGTCTCCGATTCCTCGTCGATAATTATCACGCCCCGATTTTTCAATGGGACAAACAGGGCGGATCGCGCCCCGATGACTATATCCCGTTCTCCTTTTCTAACCGCCCGCCATTCATGAAGCCTTTCGCGGTCGGTCAACTCACTGTGAAAAAGAGCAATCCTCCCCGGAAAAACCGCCATGAATCTTTTGACCGCCTGGTGAGTCAACGCTATCTCAGGAACGAGCACTGTCGCGGTTTTTCCAAGCGAGAGAACATGGCGGCAGACTTCGATATAAACTTCAGTTTTCCCGCTGCCCGTCACTCCGAAAAGAAGGAACGTTTGATCCTCAGCCTTATCGGTAGAATCGCAAATTTTTTTAACGGCGGCTTTTTGGGCGACAGTCAGTTCCATATCGGAAGGTGAATGTACCCCGGATGGGATCAGGGATTCATCGACAATCTCTTCCATGAGGGATTTCTTAAGCATTGTTTTTATTGCTGATTGCGAACCGGGTATCTCGCGCAGGACAATGTCGCGTGCAAGGACCGGGCTTACGGATAAAAACAGCTCGATTACCTGGCGCTGTTTTGTCGAGCGAATTTCCGACGGATTAATTCCGCGTCCAATTTCGGAAAGTGTCAGGTATCCGCCCTTTCCCGCGTGAGTAATTTTCGACCGTATGACAATATCAGTCTGTAAAATTCCGCAGTCGATCCACCCGTCGATTTTTTCAGACGCGGATTCTTCAGTAATCCCACCGGAAACAAGAACATCCATCAGCGCCTTGTTCGAGGTTCCGAATAACCCGTCGGATCTTTCCTCGAGTTTCACTTCGCTGGAAGTGCTGAAGAGAAGACCGAGCTCATTTATTTCGCTGAAGAATTTATTCCTGTCGGGAACCACAAGATACGATATCGCCCGCAAAGCTTTTATCTCAGGTATGAACGGAGAAAACGCGTCCCTAAGGCTGCAGGCGTAATACCGGGACATCCATCTGGCAACTTCAACTTCCCACTCACCGATCAATTCGTCATCGGCATAGACATCCCGGATCGGACGTATTTTTTCCCTTATTGGCGGATCTATCTTTTCAGGTTTCATGAAGCCCGTTACAATCCCGATACGGACAGATTTCCGGACACCAACGGCAACGATAGAGCCAATTTTTATTGCTGGCCTGAATTCGCCTGGGATCGAGTAAACGAGGGACCTGTCGATCCTGCCGGACCCGCTGACCGGGACAACAAGCGCGAACCTGGGGAGTTCGATCGTTCCCGTTCCGCCTGAAACCGTAGAATTTTCAAGGGATGACTTGTCCAACGAAAAAATCCACCCTTTCCGAAGAGTGGATTATACCATTAAATAAAAACCGGACCCTTTCAGGTCCGGCACTGGTTTTCATCAATGAACTTTTTCAGCTTCATTTGGAGTGATCCCCGGTTAGTCCGTCTCCTTATATATCGGATAGGTTACATTGATATCCGAGCTTTCCCATAAATTTTTCTGCCAGCCGACAAGGAATGGGAGCACTTTTTCCCTGAGAAGTAACGTGTAAATCTCTTCGCGCATTTCAGAAAGGGAAGGCTCGTAAGCGTCGACCTTGTCAGTAACCTTGATTATCATCCAGTTAGCGCCAACCTGGAAGGGCTGGCTGACTTCACCGATGTTCAGTCCGAACGCGGTATCCTCGATTATCGAGTTTACTCCCGATGCGATGCCCTTGGGAATGTAATCGCCAATATCGCCATCGTGGGCACGAGTGCCTTCCTCGATACTGACATCGCGACAGACAGCGGCGAAAGTCTCGCCGCCTACAATCCTTGCCCTCGCGGCGGTCGCTTCATTCTGTGTCGCGACCATGATCATGCTGAATCTGACCATATCCGGATTTGACCACTTCGTAAGATTCTGGAGGTAGTAATTCAGGATCTCATCATCTGTTACCTCAATGTTGTATTCGTTTACAATCTCTTCAATCCTGGCGCCCATCATCTGTACCGCGGACAATTCGTGGAGCATGGTCTGGTCCAGTGCATTGTTTGTGAATGCAGCGTCCAGTACCTGGAGTTTCTCCGACGGGTAAATTGACTGGAGGTAACTTCGGGCGTCGGCAGTTGTAACACTGAGTCCCTGGCGGGTTCCTTCCTGTGTAAGCAAAATATATTCAATCACCGTCTCGATAACTTCGCTGCCATGATCTCTCAACAGATGGAAAAATAACTGCGTCTCTGTGATCTCCTTACTGTTAACAACGGCGACAACCGGCGCAATGAAACTTCCGTCAGCTCCTGCCTGAAAGGTTGAGGTGAAAGTATCGATGTAAACAGGATATGCAACATCAATATCAGCGTTTTGCCACAGGTCGGTACGCCACTGCTCAAGATAAGGCTGGACCTCGCGGTCCAGGAGCGAGGCGTGAATCGTATCGTACAGTTCCTCGAGTGTGGGTTCCCTGTATTCGGTTTTAGCTGTGGTTTTAATCACATACCATTTTCCATCGGATTCGAAAGGGGCGGTAATATCGCCGATAATCTGGCCGAACGCGGCATCCTCGATCTTCATGCGCTCACCCTCGGAATATCCCTTGGGAACAGCAGCTCCGATATCGCCGCCGTAAATCCTGGTCAGTTCATGGGTACTTACCTCGATGCAAACATCCTCGAACAATTCACCGCCGCTGATCCTGTCGTACGCAGCCTGTGCGGCGGACTGGGTCGCACATTCGATCATGCTGAACCGGACAGTCGCGGGTTCCGCCCACAATGGAAGATTCTGCAGGTAGAAATTCCTGATCAGCTCATCGTCCACATTTATATTGTAAGTTTTGATAACCTCGTCAATTTTCGCCCCGACGGTATTGAAAGCAAGGATCTCAATCCCGATGCTTTTCTCGATGGTATCGCGTCCGAATGCGTTTATCAGGACATTCCGTTTTTCCTGAGTGTATGCAGTTGAAAGGTAATCCTCAATTTCGTTGTCTCCGATCGTTACACCAAGACTCTCCGCCTGGCTCGCGATAAGCGCGTTCTCCACCAGATCGTCGATTATGCTGGGACCGAATTCTCTCATCATCGTGAAGAACAGCTCACGTTCGGTGAAGACCTGCCCGTTCACCGACGCCACTTCGGTCTGAATAAAAGCCGGACCTGAATCCTGGGCGCGAGTCGGTGACGGCGCCATGGTCTGCATTACCAGACCCATAACGACCAACACGAGCATCACTTTCCATGATTTTCTGATATCCATTTACTTTTTTTCTCCTCGTTTATTTCGAATCCTTGCTTCCGTCTCTCAAATTTATTACTTCGCACAGAATGGAACCGGCGACCTCCTTTTTGGGAGCCAGTTTCAATAGTTTTTCTTTTCCATCCGGCCAGATGATCGTCATCTCGTTATCATCCGTCTCGAATCCCGCGTCTTTCCTTGAAATATCATTATGACACATAAAGTCGCAATTTTTCTCGATGCATTTACGCACGACTTCTTTTTTGCCTTTGTTGCCGTACTCCGCCGCAAATCCGATCAATACCTGCCGCTTATTCTTTTTTTTACCTAGAGCGAGCAGGATATCTTCAGTCGGAGCAAGTTTCAGGATGGGAAGACCATCGGATTTTTTCAGTTTCCCCTTCTTGGGATTTGCCACAGTAAAATCCGGGACAGCAGCTGCCATCAGGATCACGTCGGATTCCTTCCCGGCATTAAGCACCGTATCATACATTTCAGAGGCTGAGTCAACTTTTTTTACGTTAACTCCTGCACTGGCGCTCACGGGAACATCATGTATACCCGTAACCAGTGTTGTTTTCGCTCCGAGATTTCTGGCTGCCTCAGCGAGGGCGAACCCCATTTTCCCCGACGACCTGTTCGAGATAAACCTGGCGTCGTCTATCTTCTCTCGCGTGGACCCGGCTGTCACCAGGACCTTGACTCCATTCAAGGGACCATTACGCCCGAGCCTGGTCATTATTTCGCCGTGGATTGTCGCAACATCGGCAAGATGACCCGTTCCATACTCGTTGCACGCCATCATGCCTTCCACCGGACCTACAAACTCGTATCCCCGGCCGGTGAGCGTCTCAACATTCGCGCTGGTCGCAGGATTATTCCACATACGGTGATTCATCGCAGGAACAATCAGATGCGGGGTTCCAAATGTCAGCGCGGTCAGAGCAAGAGGATCATCGGCTATCCCATGGGCATACTTCGCGATGATATCCGCCGACGCCGGACAAGTAACCATTAAATCGGAATGTTTCACCACCGCGATATGCTCGATATCGTCGTGGTGAGCATCCGAAAATATCTCACTGGTCGCGGGATTCCCGGAAAGCGCTTCTAGCGAAATCCTCGTGATGAATTCTGATCCGCCACGGGAGAGTACAGGATGAACGTTCACGCCATCAGCGACAAGAAGCCGGATAACTTCCAGCCCCTTGAAGGCGGCTACACTTCCCGAGATGCCAAAAATAACCTGCATGGGAAATTGTCCCCGTTAGTCGTCCTCGATTTTGGGAAGCGCCGGGGGTGGTGGCATAAGCTGGGATTTCTGCCTTGCGATCGCCTCGGTTTCCCTTCTCATACGTTCCTCTTCCTCGTATTTATCCAGATCCTTCCTCGACAGGAACTCACCCTTGACCTTGCCTTCCGAAATTCTCTCGAGCGCTTTCTGAAGCGCTTCGGGAGTTTCGCGGTCCTTGATCCTCAAACGGGTGGCTTCCTTGGCTGCGAGCATGGTCAGCTCGTAGATGCTGTCTACCTGTTCAAGCAGCTCATCTATTGTGGGTTTTCTCATTCTAAGTTTGCCCTCCGGCAGCCACATTGAAGTGGCGATAAATTTTTATGGTCTCACGGAGCTGCGGGTCATTTTTGCGCGCTCCGCTGTGATAATTGCCGATAATGTCTGCGCCGTTTCGTCAAGCTTCCCCGATACATTGACGACCATATAGTCGAATTGGTTCATCTGGTCGAACTCCCAATCGGAGTTCCTGATGCGGCGCTTGATATCCTCTTCGGTCTCGGTTCCCCTTCTCTTGAGACGGTCATACGCTGTCTGGCGGTCCGGGGGGGTCACAAAAACAGAGGTCTGGTCGATATTTTTAGTCATTACCTGGATCGCACCCTGCACATCGATCTCAAGAATCACGATGTAACCTTCCGCGATTTTTTCAAGCACCCAATCCCGGCGGGTACCATATAAATGTCCATGAACTTCCGCCCACTCGAGAAATTCACCCGAACTGGCAAGGTCGTGAAATTCCTCGATATCCACGTGGGCATAGTGCTCGCCAATAGTGCCTTCCTTGCGTGGCGGACGTGTTGTCGTTGAAACTGACAGCACGAAATCCTCACGCAATTCCTTCAATTTATTGATAACGCTTCCCTTGCCGGCCCCGGAAACTCCGGACACGATCACAACAAAACCCGGTGCGGGTGAATCGGCAAGGCTGATCTCGTTTCTTTCGGGAAGTTCTTTCATATTTATTTCTTCAGTTCAGAATTCTCTCTCAACCATGTACTCTGCCAATCCTGCCAGGAGGCTCCTGGATATCGAGTCGTCGAGATCGTCGAGGAATGGGATAGCTGATTCGATATATTCCAGCGCGATTCCCCTTACGTGCTCGATGGTCCCGATCTCTCTCAGTAATTCCTCCGCCCTGTCGACTTCTTCGGGCGAAATGTCCACCTTGCCGATCAATGGGCGCAGCTCATTCAACTGCGCATCCGATCCATTTTCAAACGCGTGCAGCAGCAGTAATGTATGTTTTCCTTCCCTCAAGTCGCTGCCACGCGGTTTTCCAAGTTTATCCTCATCCCCGGTCACGCCAAGAATATCGTCCTGTATCTGGAAGGCGAGGCCTGCCGCTCGGCTGAATCCTGCCATCGCCTGTACTCGTGAATCTGAAGCGTCGGTCGAATTCAGTCCTGCGAGCGCTCCTGCCGTCCCGCAGAACTCGAACAGTGCCGCGGTTTTACCTTCGAGCATTTCGAGTATGGAATCCTCGCCGATCTCTCCGACTCGCTCCCGGGAGAACCTGACATCCTGTGCCTCGCCATCTACAAGCGCGGGAGTAAGCTCAGCGTGCATGATTCTCATAATATTCAATACGACATCGGAACCAACCCCGCGACCAGTCAGCTTGAATACGAGCAATCCGACAGTCCCATGCATCAGGTCGCCAACAAGAAGCGCGATATCGCGTCCGTACTTGGCAGCGCCATCATCATTTGAATCTTTTTTTACAGCGTATTCTATCTCCCGGTGAAGCGACGGTTTCCCGCGGCGGAAATCGTCCTCGTCGATTATGTCATCGTGAATAAGTGTCCAGTTATGGTACAGCTCGACAGCAGCCTGCAAGGGCATGGTGTTTTCGGTTTCGTCATTTCCCGACGCAGCTCCCGCGGCAAGCGCTACAAGCGCGGGCCTGAGGCTTTTTCCTCCGCGGAGCGGATAAGACAGGAAAAAATCCTTTACGTGAGGCTCAGCGACAAGATTCGTCAATCCGAAATTTTGTATGAAGGCTACGACCGCCTCGCGGCGGCCGGCAAGGAAATCAAGCAGATCTTTCCTGTCTGCGGCAGGTATTGTCGAACTCATACGCTGGCGTGCGCACTCAGGGCTTCTTCGATCTGTTCGAACGGAATGAAGACTCCCCGCTTGAATACGTCACGCGCTATTACCATCCTCTGGATTTCGTTAGTTCCTTCGTATATCTGGTGAATCTTTGCGTCTCTCATTAATTTTTCAACAGGGTACTCCATGGAGTAACCGTAGCCGCCATGAAGCTGGACAGCGTCGACAGTGACTTCCATCGCGACATCGCTCGCGAAAAGTTTCGCCATAGCGGCTTCCCTTGTCATTTTCGCGCCTATGCTCTTCAACCACGCAGCGTAATACGCCATCAGCCTCGCTGCGTTTACTTTTGTAGCCATATCCGCGACCTTGAACTGCAGCGCCTGGAATTTGCTGATCTTCTGGCCGAACTGGACCCTTGAATCCATATATTTAATCGCTTCTTCCAGCGCCCGGGTCGCAAGTCCTGTCGCCGACGCGGCTACACCGACACGTCCGCCATCCAGAATGCCCATCGCGACCTGGAATCCGCGACCGACATTTCTCGTGCCGCCCAGAACAGCGTCCTTTGGGACCTTCATGTTGTCGTACTGCGTTACACACTGGTGCGACGCGTGAATTCCCATCGTCTGCTCGATACCTCCGATCGAATATCCGGGAATGTCGGTATCGATTATGAACGGTGTCACTCCGGCAAGACCCTTGGACGGGTCCACTGTTGCGAACAGGATTACCACTTTTGCGATATCGCCGTTGGTGGTCCACTGCTTGGTACCATTGATCAGCCAGTGATCACCTTTATCTTCGGCATAGACAGCGATGTTACTCGCGTCGGATCCGGCATTCGGCTCCGTAAGCGCAAACGCACCCAGCCATTCACCCGAACCCATTTTGGGAAGATAATGCTGTTTCTGTTCCTCGGTTCCATAATTCAGGATCGGTGCAACCGCAAGCGAGCAATGCGCTCCCATAACGGTGCTGGTACCGGTGTCCGCCCACGCTATCTGTTCGCCGATTAACGCGTACTCAAGGTATGAAAATCCTGGCCCCCCATATTGCTCGGGAAGAATAGGAGCCAGCATGCCGGCTTCAGCCAGTGCCTTGATGGCTTCCCACGGTATTGCACGCTCACGGTCATACCTCTCGACATGAGGAAGTATGACATCACGCGCTATCCTCCTCGCTGTATCGCGGATCAGTAATTGCTCCTCAGTTAGCGAGAAATCCATGATTTATTCTCCTTGATCATCCGTACCCTTTATCAGATTTCGGACACTGACATAGCCAGGCAAATGTGGCATGAGAAACAAATAGCAAACGCACGCAACAATCACCGACCCTAAAGCCGGCAAAATTAATGCGTCCTGCTCCCACGTCTGAACCTGGAGCACGAATATTCTGTAAATTGTACTCACGTAGCCCAGTAAATACAACAAAAAAGCCGACGGAAGTACGATGAAATAGCGGGTTTTAAAGGGTCCGGCACTCGCACGTATCCGTTTTGGAGGCTTCAGGGGATCAAAATCCGGTTCGATTTTGTAATCGACCTCATCAGAGCCATCCGGATCGGAAGAAACTTCCGACATTATCCGCTGTATCCTGATCAGGCCTCCCTGCCTGTGAATATTCAATAGGGCTTCCATCAACTCTGAAACTTTACTGAACACGAAATGCATGAGGTAAAAGACCAGAAAATATATCAGCAACTCCAGGAGAAAGAGCCATTGTTCGTATTGTGGCTTTATGTTGTCGTAAATGGATCCCGAAAGCAGATAAGCCCCTGCGATTCCCGTCATGTAAATGGTCGCTTCACCCCACCATAAGAGGCCAAGCGAATAGGGTGGAGGTAATTTTGACAGCCATTTTATGAATCTCGGGAAGAACATTGGTTCCCAGTTATCCCACTTCCCCGACAAAGTAACGCGGAGTGCGATTTCTCACTCTTTCACCTTTTTAAGAAAACTAATGTAGTCGGTCGCTTCATCAATTTCCACCACATCGCCATCACCCCGAATTTCAAGCAGCTTATCAAGAATCATCTGCAGCAGGTTGTCGTCGCTGACAAGCTCTGCAAGAAATTCCTCCTTGCTTGCCGGGTCCAGCTTTTCAAAAAGGTCGTAAACTTCCCTGATTTTATCGTTTGAATCCATTCGAGTATTTACAGCTTGTCCTTCACGACCCTGAAAAAGTGATAATACCTGACCCTGTCAGCCAGGAAGTCCCCGAGTCCCGTGTAATCGTCTGAATTAAGCACCGACAATAAATGGTCGGCGCCATTGGATTCGAGGATAAGCTTCACGACCTTTTCCTGGTCGATACTGCTGAGGCTTATAAATGCATGAAACGTCTCCATGCTGGGTGACTTTTCACCGGAAATTTCCACAGCCTGAACTTCTTCTTCTTCGATTTTCAATTTTTTTTTCTTCGCCATTTTTTTACCTGTTTTTGAACATCCTGTTCATCGCGCCTCTTGGAACCATTCCGCCCATTTTTGAAAGCTGCTTCATCATTTTCTTGGCTTCCTTGAACTGGTTGAGTAAGCGCCCGACATCCTGGTGCTGCATCCCCGAGCCCTGCGCGATTCTGCGACGCCGGGAGTTATTAATAATGCCCGGATGCTTCCGTTCTTCCACGGTCATCGAAAGCACCATCGCCTCGACACGGCTGAACTCCTTTGGATCAATTGTCTCTATCTGCTTTGCAAGACCGCCCATTCCGGGAATCATCTTGACTATTTGATCAAGCGGTCCCATTTTCTGGACCTGCCTCATCTGGTCGAGGAAATCTTCGAAGTTGAAACTGTCGCCCATTATCTTTTCGCGAAGTTTCATCGCCTCACGTTCGTCGATCTCGCCTTCAGCTTTTTCAATCAGTGTCAGGACATCGCCCATTCCCAGAATACGTCCCGCCATCCTGTCGGGATGAAACGCTTCGAGCTGCGAAAGTCCCTCCCCGACACCGGCAAATACTATCGGCACTCCCGTTACTTCTCTCACCGATAACGCCGCTCCACCCCTGGCGTCGCCATCTAGCTTCGTCAGAATACATCCTGTAATACCGACAGCCTTCTGGAAACTTTCGGCGGTGTTCACGGCATCCTGTCCTGTCATCGAGTCGATAACGAGAAATATTTCCGTGAATTCCATCGCGTTTTTGAGCGCGACAATCTCCGCCATCATTTGCTCATCGACAGTTGTACGTCCGGCGGTATCGTATATTACAAGGTCGTAGCCCTTGTCCTTCGATAACTGGAACGCTGCTTTCTGAATTTTCAGCGGATCTTTTTCATCATCGATACTGAAGACATCGACATTCGCCTGTCCGCCGACAACATGCAGCTGTTTTATCGCGGCGGGACGGTAAACATCGAGCGCGACAAGCAGAGGCCTGAATCCATCTTTTTTGTATTTCAACGCGAGTTTGGCGGCATGAGTGGTTTTACCGGAGCCCTGAAGCCCGACCAGCATCACATGGTTGACCTGTGCTTTTTCAATTTTCGGCTCGACAGATTCCGGTCCAAGCAGATTGACCAGCTCGTCGCGCACTACTTTCACGACCTGCTGTCCGGGAGTCAGCGACCTCATCACTTCCTCGCCAACAGCCCGCTCCTTCACGCGGTCGGTTAATATTTTCGCGACCTTGAAGTTTACGTCGGCGTCGAGAAGTGCACGCCTGATTTCGCGCATGCCCTCATCGACAGCTTTTTCGTTGAGGACACCGCGTCCGCTCAGTTTCTTGAATGCAGCGTTTAGAGTTTCTGTTAATCGATCAAACATGTGTCAATTTTTTATTTAATGAAAAAATTCTTTTTCCGCTTCGGTGTAAATTTCGGCTCGACATCGCCTTCGAACGGGTGATGCCCGGTTGTCCACTCTTCATCGGCGACAACAAATCCATCGATGACCTCAAGGCGGTAGTATTTTCCCTTCCTGAGCCGTTCTTCGTGTTCGGGACAACATATACGCGGGTGATCTTCCGTGCCGCGTACAATAAGATAATCGTGCTCCGGATCGATCTCGATCATTTCCCGCTCGAGAAAACAGTGTGTCTTCTCAGCTCCGATTTTTTCTATTACTTCTGTACCTTTCATGGTCAGCTTTTCCTATCCGTCCCCCCACTGGGGGGACTACAGGGGGGTTAGATTGCATCAGATCTTACTTTATTTTTTTAACCCTCCCCCATCCCCTCCCTGTGGGAGGGGCGATATTTCACTTTCCCCCCGCTTGCGGGGGCTTACAGTCCGCTGTAGGGTGGAACACAAGGGGCGCTGGTTTCAGTCAATCGTACCGACTCTCCATCTCCAGTTGATCTCATCACCAGCTATATCACCAAGCAGACTCCTTGCGTACACCGGAGGATCGAACGGGATCAGGTCGTCTATACCCTCGCCGACACCAATCTCGACAACCGGAAGTTTCATCCGGCTGTTTATGGTCAATACAACACCCCCGCGCGCTGTTCCATCTATCTTCGTCAGTACAATGCCATCAAGTTTCGCGACTTCGCCGAATACTTCCGCCTGAGTGATGGCATTCTGTCCGGTAGTCGAATCGATAACCAGAAGGCTCTGGACATTTTTCCCCGGAATCTGCTTGTCGACAGTCCGACGGATTTTTCCAAGTTCATTCATCAAATTGACCTTGTTCTGCAGACGTCCGGCTGTATCTACAATCACGATATCGATATTTTCTTTTCGCGCACGCGCAAGTCCGTCATAGACGACACTCGACGGATCTTTCCCTTCCGGAGCGCCCTGGAAATCGACCTCTGCGCGTTCAGCCCATATTTTTAACTGATCGATCGCCGCGGCCCTGAACGTGTCCGCCGCGACAAGCAATACCTTGTATCCGTTATTTTTGAACCGCTTCGCTAACTTCCCGCATACAGTGGTCTTGCCGCTGCCATTAACGCCTGTCAGAAGTACAACTCCCGGTTGATCCTTAGTGAATTCATCCTTATCGAATTTCGACTCGTAGCGGTGAAGTTCCCGCCCGATGACCTCTGTTAGCAGATCGCACGCTTCTTCTGTATTTTCAGCGCCCCTCGCCCCGACTTCGCGCCTGAGTTTCTTA
>DASWIV010000325.1:0-3305 GCA_036397475.1 bacterium | reverse complement strand
TCTCCATCCTGTTCCTGATCGCCGTACCAGCCTGTGAATCAGAAAAATCCGAGTATCTCCCTTCTTACAACGCTTTCCAGTTCTTCGAACATCGGGCTTGACTTGATGTCCTTTTCGTTGTTTCCTTTAGCCACGGCGGTGTCTCCTTTATTGTCTGTCCTTTACAGGTTACACCTCTGCTTCTTTTTACAACAGAATTAAGAGTATCTCGTTATATGCTTCTGAAGGAGCCTAATCTGGCTAACTTAAATTAACACTCATGTCAAAAAATAGTTCACTGATTTGTTACCTCCGAGGCCCGGAGGGCATTATCATCGCACTGGCTGAAGAACTCGATAATTAGTCGGTTACGTATGTTTTAGAAAATACTCAATGCGAGAATCAGGAAACCCGGTAATGAATTTTTTGGGAAAATATGAAACATAGAAGGCTGTCCCGGAAAGTGCGTATCCGGGTTACGATAAATGGAAAATTATCGGCGTTTAATTTATCTTGCTTTAAGCAGTCTGGCTTCGAGTCTCGGTGTTTTTAAAAATTCCGATTCCCAGGATAAAAATTACTGCCCCGATTGCCGATGGTATCAGTGCGTTCACGAACAGGATCTCGGTAACTGTTATACGGTGGGCAAAAAAGTATCCTCCTACAAATGCACCTGCCAGTGCGACCACCACAAAGCCGATCATTCCAGCTCGATTCTGTCGCATAATGAATGCGGCGAGGAATCCGATCAGGAAACCTGCCACTACTATTGCTGCGTAGGTCAAATGAAAACTCCTTTGTTTGGCATGGATTTATCAATATCCATGCACATTCATTCTACCACGAATAATCATGTATGAAGGATAATGAGGGGACCCATGGATGCGCGGAGCTCTTGCTGCGCAGGATTAGAACATCCATAAGCTGCGCATATGGAGGGCACCCGGGCAGAGGGCGAGATGCGCGACGGGAAAGGTGTAGTCAATTATTAGAAGTACGAGCAGAAAATTGCGGACGCTGCCCGTCAGGGTCTCAAGGACGATTACTGAGTTTTACCATGCGGGATAATAATCATCGTTCAGGCTGAAATTGAAGTAGCCAAGATATTCCGGGGCGGGATCGTAATCCATCGAGCAGAAGGTTGACGAGTACTGGTACGGGTCGATATCGAGCCTGACATCGCCCCTGAATCTCGATCCTTCAAAATTACCGTCGAGAATAAAGTCCCACCGGTAAATTTCCCGCCCGCAGAAGAGAGTCCATTTTTCTTCAACCACGCGGAAATAAATTCTTGCGCGGTTGTTATAGGACCCGAAATCGACATCGTAAGCTTCCAGATATTCTCCGCGCTCATCCCATAACCGGGCTCGATGCCCGTTATCATAGATTCGAATGTCCGTGTAAACATGGTTATCGAATCCCGCGAATTGCCTGTTCAGGCCGATATCGCCCCTGTAAACCCCGTCGACATTGTGTCCCGGATTGAATATTCCTCCACCGGAACATGAAGTTGACATGAGCCCTAAAATAGAAAGTAGCAGTAATAATTTTCGCATGGCAGATCACTGGTATAAAAGGGTTCGGGGAAACAGAAACTTACGTAATTAGCGTGTTAATGGTATTCTTGGAACATCCATTCATCCACGGAGATACGGACCATGTTGAGATTTAACTTGTTTCGCGCAATAACGTTAATGGCGCTGGCGATGCTGGTCGCTGGATGCGCCGGATCGAAATCGCCGGTAGAAGGCGATCTGAATCCCGATTCCGGACCCGGGCTTTCCGCGAATTCCGATCTTTCCTCCGGCACTCACCGGTTGTGGGGATATTACTGGGTCATCATCGATCCGGACACTTACGAATTCGAAGTTGTCCCCTCGAGAGAGATCGTAAATCATTTCAACATACGTGGATTCCTCGAAGACGGCTCTCCATGCTCAAATTGTTTCAAAATTACTTCTTTTATTCCCGGATCTGAATACGCTTCCGTGGATATTGAGATATCGCATCCGTGGGCGGACGCGAATCTGTTAACAGGATTCGATGTACGGGGTATCGCCATGTGGAACGGCGATGATTTCTGGCCGGGCCATGGACTTACAACTCAGGATCCACACGGACCACATGGTTATATAAGGAACGCTGACGGGTATTCGACAAATTTCAATCCGACAGATTATCCGCCCGGTTCAGATGTTCCAATCCGTACATACACAAAAGGAAAATTCGCAACGCCGGCTATTCCTGACTCAACCCTGAATCCGTACATCGACTACTACTCAGATGAAAATCGCCACCTGTTCGCGTCGGGTGAATCCGTAACAAGAACATGGCAGGTCGTCATGCCGTCGGGTGGTCCGTTTGTACTGGGCTACGCGATTGACGCGTCGTGGAAGGTTCCGGATGTCAGCCCGCCTGTTAATATCCCGGATGACTTTTCGATCGAGGCAAATAAATCCGAAGCGTACCAGATCACAGTTACCCAGCCGAATGGGCTTGGTACTGATGTCGGATCGGCAACTAACCTGCAGGTGAGGGTCTGGGACTGGCAGAACAATCCAAAGAACGCGAAAATCGAGTGTCCATCGCTATGGACCGGGTTAAAGAATCATTCCATTGTACTGGATGCCGGGCAGTTCAAGATTTTCACTGTCCCGATCGAAAATGAAACAGGAGTGCTCGATGGTGAATACCGCGCGCTGGTTTCAGTGGAAGACCCCGACAATTCCGGAAGCAA
The DNA here is from genome assembly GCA_036397475.1 of bacterium. Classification (GTDB taxonomy): domain Bacteria; phylum JAJVIF01; class JAJVIF01; order JAPKYR01; family JAPKYR01; genus DASWIV01. The sequence continues at coordinate 589 of DASWIV010000325.1, read as the reverse complement.
TTTCGATCTGACCGCGTACAAATTTTTTAATATCCAGGTCGGCGAAGCCGCGAATCAGCCGCCTGTGTCGGCAGCGGAAGCAACAGCTCTCACCGCGTACATATTTGAAAATATCGGATTCAGTTCTCTCGCCACAGATCCTGATGGTCCGGGAGATATTGTCGACTGGTGGTGGGACTGGGAAAATGACGGGACATGGGACGATCAGGCATCGACAACAACTCATTCCTACGCTGAACCCGGCGTATACCAGATCGATCACCGCGTGACCGATATGGGCGGACTCGAGGATGACCTCGAACCTGACGATCTGCTGCAGGTCGAAATCTTCGACCCATGCTGCGAAAATGTACCGTTAGCCTCAGCCGAGGCGAATATTACCTCCATTACAATGGGTGAACAGGTTACTTTCACAAGCTTCTCATTCGATCCGGACGGTGAAAATTGTGTTTCGGAATTGAGCTGGGATTTCGAGAACGATGGAGTCTACGACGCACAGGGCGGATTTGTCCAGAAAATATTCCCCACTGCGGGGCTGTATGAAGTACAGCACCGAATAATTGACAAATGCGGCCTTGAGGATACCCTC
>DASWIV010000324.1:0-13497 GCA_036397475.1 bacterium | reverse complement strand
CGATACACACCGGCTTATTCGTTTCCTGGTCCGGGGCAACCTGCTGAAACATCGTGACTGTAGTTCCATGGAAATCGGTAATGTAAGTGTCGAGCACATCCGTGCTGATCCCGTACCTGCTCATAAGTTCCTGGTCGCCATGGCACCGGGCACAGATACTTGGTGAAAATAAATGGAATGGAGAATTGTTCGGGCCAAGCATTTTATGTGAGCCATGGCAATCGGTACAGGATGGCACGTCAGGATTGCCTTCACTAATCAAAGCGGCTCCATGCACGCTTTCTTCGTATAAATAGAAGATCTGTGAATGGCACCGCTGGCATGTACGCGGACTTATTCCCCCCGGCTCATCCGGCTGCTGGATATTATGGTTGCCATGACAGTCCGTACAGATAGCGGCATTCGGGTTGCCCTCCGCGAGCGCTGTCATATGAACATTGCCCTGGATCTCCATGATCTGATCCTTATGGCAGGTGGTACAAACCGGGTAAAGAGCCAGGGAAAATTCCCTGTAGGATTCAACCTCCGGAACATCGTGGGGAAATCCGACAATGGACTCGTGGCATTTAGCACACGAAAATCCCATCTGGCCATGAACTGAACTATTGTATGTATCTTCATTCACATACAGGCTGATAACTTCGCCCGACGGGAATGTCATGGTCATGTTTTCATTGGAGTGGCAGTTAAGACAGGTTGTGGTAAAATCATGGCTTGTGCCAGTCAGGTTCTGTCCGAATATTCTGGAGGGGACAAATATGATTACTGCAATAAATATGATGGAAAGGAATTTTCTGTTATAAAAAGCTATTTTCAGGGGATTATTTTTATTATTATCCGAGGACATTTTTCACCTCAAACTGTCTGTTTGACGGAGGTCCCGTGGGTCTTTAAGATTGATGAATAGCGTGGAACCCTTTATTTAACCGGACTTTAGGAAATATTTCACATAAGCGTTATACTTAGGAATATTCTCCGGGTTAATTGATTATGACTAAATATTTAACCTGGGCAAATAACATTTAGTCATCGATAGTTAAGAATTAATTGACTTTATTATGTGACTTTAGTAACATGATGTCAAGCTCGTTATTTTCATTAAACAAATTTAAAATTCTACCACCCTTGGAAAGGGGACAAAAATGAAGCCTAGAAGCTTAGCACTGGTAATTCTTATCCTGGTTATGGCAATCTTTGTGGCCTGCCAGCACGGCAAGAGCCCGGTAACGCCTGACCCAACTTCGCAGATCGCGAAGTATGTTTCTGCGGCCACCTGTATCAGCTGCCACGTATCAAAGGGAGTCGAGTGGAAGACCACCGCGCATTCCCGCGCCCTGGAAGACCTTGAGGCATCGGGTAATGCGTCATCCTACTGCTATGGATGCCACACTACCGGTCTTGATGACAACCCCGGAAACTCCGGTTACGACGATCCTGATGAGGTTGTCGCCGCGAGATTCGGTGGAGTTCAGTGTGAAGTCTGCCACGGTCCCGGCAGCAAGCACGTAGCCACACGGGAACTCCTGAGAATTTCCGCTGACCCTGCAATCTGCGGTCAGTGCCATTCCGGAGCACATAACAAAAACTATGAAGACTGGCAGACAAGCGCTCATGCGATGGCCCTGGAAGAACCTCGTGAAAACAGCGCTTATTTCGCTGCGACACTTGAATGCCTTGGATGCCATTCAGCGGATTACATCTTCGCTGATTCGGTTCCTGAGGATGCGGACGCGTTCGATTTCGAATTCGGAATAACCTGCGCGGTTTGCCATGATCCTCATGAAAATGAAAATCCACACCAGCTTCGAAACGATGTAGCTGCTCTTTGCGCCAGCTGCCACACCGCGGAAGATGCTCTCCCGACCCAGTCGCCTCACCATCCTCAGGGAGATGTATATCTTGGACGCGGAGCGTATGAATATCCCGGTGAGGATTACATGAATTCCGGACACGCCTCGTTTGAAGACGGATGCGCACAGTGTCACATGTGGTCATCGCCGTTCGATGCTACTGGCAATGGAGAGGACGCGATCTCAGGCCATACTTTCCAGCCTGTAATCCAGGCTTGCCAGGAATGCCATCCTACAGCGACCGACTTCAACATCGGCGGAATCCAGGATGCTGTTGATGCCCTGCTTTCACAACTCGATGCTGAAATAAAAGCTGCTACTGACGAAGATAAACTTACACTTGCGTATGAGCGCGCGAAGTTCAATTACGGTTTCATTAATTCGGATGGGTCCCGTGGAGTACATAATCCGACATATGTGATCAAATTACTCCAGGACTCGATTGCGAATTTCGAGCCAAGTACGTAAGATACCGTATACAAGACTCTTGAAAGTTTCATCGTACTTTTAAGTACGAGGAGGTCGTTACGTGAAGATGTCACGAAAAAGATTGATTGCCATGAACGGATCTATCATCCTGATCCTGGGAATTTTATTCTTAGCCAGTGCTAGCTTCGGGCAGGATTCGGATTCATCCGACTACATGGACAACTACACTGGCGCGAACGCTGACAAGGTTGGGACTTCAGTATGTCTGACCTGTCATGCCGATCGCGGTTCCGGCGACGGAGACTCCCATGTGTCCTTTTTTGAAGGCACAGAGGAGGAGCCCGGAATGTTCAGGGGCATGGGTTGCGAATCATGCCATGGTCCCGGCGGGAACCACTATGGCAAACCCGAAGGCATTCTGAATTTCAACAAGATGCCCGCGGAAGAAGTCACAACCCGATGCTCTATGTGCCACCAGGAAAAAGGCATTTTCAAACTTGATGAATGGAATGACGGCAAGCATATCAATGGAGGACTCTCCTGCGTGACCTGCCATTCAGGCCATTCGGAAAATGACAAGCACCTGCGTGAGGCTACTGTCGTTGAATTGTGCACTTCATGCCATACCGATATCGGTGAGGCATATGAAGCCGGCGAACATGGCATGATGGGTGAAGATCAACCCAAATGCAGTACGTGCCATAATCCTCATGATTAACTGACAAAAAAACCTGCTTCCGCGAGGAAGCAGGTATTTTGAATTTGAAAGCAACCCGCGAACACTGTTTAACGACAATAGTATAAATAGTATAGCGGGTATTTATTATTAATCTCTAATCAATATGAAGACTGGAAGGGAGACCTGCTGATGGCGAAAAAATACATCCCCCTCATTACAATGGGGGTTGGGATAACATTCCTTGTGTTATTCAACATAATGGCAGGCGCTGTTTGGTCGAGTGAGGACGAGTACATGGATTCGTACATTGGCGCAGATGCCGACAAGGTCGGCAGCGAAACCTGCCTGATGTGCCACTCCAACCAGAATCCCGGTAACCTCTTCACTCACGTAGCTTTGCTCGACAACGATCCCGGCAACGAAAATTATGGATTCAGTTGCGAAGGATGTCATGGTCCCGGCGGTAAACACATGGGCGTGCCTCAGGGCATTATAAATCCAGCGAAATTATCCGTCGATGGCATTACCGACCTGTGTACAAAATGCCACACCACCTTAATGAGTTACGACAAGGAAAAATGGTTCCTCTCCGAGCACTATAATTCGGATTTAGGATGCCTTGAGTGCCATGGTGGACATTCCGAGAACGACGCGTTCCTTCAGTATGACGATGTCCAGGAGCAATGCTATTCATGCCACGCCGAAAAGCGCGCCCAGTTCAGCATGAGGTCGCGTCATCCTGTCAGTGAAGAACAGATGGGTTGCGTAAACTGCCATAATCCTCATTCTGGCGAATTCGATAATCAACTGGTAATGGAGCAGAACGACCTCTGCTACAGCTGCCACACGGATAAACAGGGTCCGTTTATTTTCGACCATAACTTATCCATGTCAGCTGGAGGAGACGGATGCCTGACCTGCCATGAAGTCCATGGCAGCAACAACGACAACCTTCTCAGGCTTCCGGGCAGAAGGCTCTGCCTGCAGTGCCATACTGACAGAACTCCCGATGTACATTTTAATGCTACGTGCTGGACAGCCGGATGCCACACCAATATTCACGGCTCCAATGCCCACGCGTTATTCCTCCAGTAATCCACGAGGTGCTGACATGAGAATCAACATTCCACGTTTAACAGTGTTACTTGGTGTTTCCTTTCTTTTAATTTTCGGATTCTCCGGACTTGCACTCGCTGGTGAGAAAGCTGACAACTCCGGCGACAACGTGAAAATGGAGGAGATGGAAGACGACGGCGGATCTGACGATGAAATGATGGATGAATCCGGCGGCGAGATGGACATCGATGAGTCCGATGACTCCATGATGGAAGATGAAGAAGTTATGGAAGAGGAGGAAATGGTTGAGATCGATTACCTGGACGATGCCGATGATCTGGACGGGTACGTCACTTTCCTCCTGAAACTTAGCGAAGAAGATGAAGACAATCCATTCTGGCAGCGTTATCACGACCCGTTCGAAGGTGACTCATTCTATCTAGATGAGTTATACGCACGCGAGGGCAGCAGGGGCGGCCCGTTCATCAGGTTCGGGGCCGATAACTCATGGGATGGCAGTTACAATGTCTGGGGCGAGATCCGAAATCCGCGGAATACGTGGCTCTATGCGACCGACAGGGCATACGGGAATTACAATCTTCCCGACGGTGACCTGGCGGACCGCCACGATTTCACGGCGGGATTCCAGTATTACACTTCCGATGAAAACCTCCTTTCCGGAAACTATTACTACCGGGAAAATTCCATAACCGATATGCTGACCGGCGCGACGTTCAAAAGCTGGGAGAACAATTCATTTGACGTGTCATACGACTTCGAGCTTGGCAACTACGATATCCTGACCGGCCTGGCAGTAACATCGTACGATGACAGGACGGGAAACATCTACGATACCGATTCCACAACCGGCATCCTGCAGGTCGGACGAGGATTCAGCAACAACAGCTATATCGGAACAAGCATTTCGTACAACAACACCAACGTCTACGATGATATCGAAATGGAGTCATTCACCTATGGTGCGTACGTAAGGCTTGTCGAGCCCCTCAGCATCGACAACCTGAACGTAATCAGCCATGTTTCCTGGCTGGACACCGATGAGGGCCCGTCGATTCTTCACCCTAAGGGCGACGAATTCAGTTTCGATGTCGAAGGGCGCCTGCATCCGGCCGACAACCTATGGTTCACGATGGGCTGGGATTCAAGGTACCAGGTTGTAACCTGGGCTGACCAGTTCACCAACCAGGCATATAAACTTAACCCGCTTGCAGCTCCTGGATTCGGAGAGGTTTTCTACGAAGACACGGTCTGGACAGACAAGTTCTCCCTCAGCGGGCGATGGAAGATCTCTGACGACTTTGATTTCATGACTGAGCATTACTGGATCGACAAGGACGCGATCCCGTGGACCAACTGGGTCGCCCAGGGGTCTCCCACATTATGGTTTGAAACTCAGACAAAACATACTTACTCGATTCGATACCATGGTCCCAGGGATTCCAGGGCAGGTGACTGGCTCCTGAAGTACGAATCGGATTCTAGGGAGAATGACGCGAGAGGAAACAATTCCGACCTGTCTCATTTCTCACTGAACTGGTCCGGGATGCTGGCGGATAATATCTTCCTCTACCTCGGAGGCGGATATCTGGAATCTTCAAACGATGTATCCACTGAAACAGACACGTCGCAGAAAGGATCGGAGTTTGGCGGCGGGCTGTCATGGATGCTGAACGATTCCCTCACATTCTATGGGGATTACTGGAACTATGATGTCGGTGGCACGTTCGGATACGAGGAGACCTCCTTTAATCTCGGGCTTGGCTACGATTACAGTGAAGACTGGAACTGGCTTATCGAGTTCGAGAGTGTCGACGGAGAATTCGGAGACCTCGCGCTCTATGACTACCAGTTCGAGAACCTTGCCTTGAAGATTACCCGCAAGTGGTAGCCCGGCGATAATCCGGTTCTCTTATTTATTCAGAATTTTGTCCGCCCCGTTCCCCGAAAATTGTGGAACGGGGCGTTTTTATATGTTAGAAATTACCACCAGTAACGTCTATTACAGGAAGCGAACCCAATGAGCAGTCCATCCGGTTCCACATCGACAGACTTCATCCGGAAGATCATCGATGCGGATTTGAAGAACAATAAAAATGACGGGCGTGTCGTGACCCGTTTCCCTCCGGAGCCCAATGGCTACCTGCATGTCGGCCATGCGAAATCCATATTTCTGAATTACGGAATATCCCGGGAATACAGCGGCACATTCCATCTGCGGTTCGATGACACCAATCCTGCAAAGGAAGATACCGAGTACACCGACTCGATAATGGAAGATGTTAAATGGCTCGGTGCCGACTGGAAAGATAAACTGTTTTACGCGTCGGATTATTTTGACAAGCTTTACGAATTCGCGATGGATCTAATTAAAAAGGATTGCGCTTATGTCGACGATCTGACCGGGGAAGAGATCCGGAAGCTTCGCGGAACACTTACCGAGCCTGGACAGGAAAGCCCATACAGAAACAGAAGTGTCGAGGAGAACCTCGACCTGTTCGAGAGAATGAAGAACGGCGAATTCCCGGACGGGAGTAAAACCCTTCGCGCGAAAATTGATATGTCGTCGCCGAATTTAAACATGCGCGATCCTGTTCTTTACAGGATCCTGAGAGCATCGCATCATCGTACGGGCAACCAATGGTGCATTTATCCGATGTACGATTTCGCGCACGGGCAATCCGACTCGATCGAGGGGATCACGCACTCTATATGCACGCTTGAATTTGAAGACCACCGCCCTCTTTACGACTGGCTGATAAATAAGCTCGAAATTCATCATCCTCAACAGATCGAATTCGCACGGCTGAATCTGACTCATACGGTGATGAGCAAGAGGAAACTCCTTAAACTCGTGCAGGAAAAACACGTAAAGGGCTGGGACGATCCACGCATGCCAACCATTTCCGGAATGCGGAGGCGAGGGTACACACCGGGAGCGATTAAAAATTTCTGCGATGAAATCGGTGTCGCGAAAAGGGATTCCACATCGGAGCTCGGACACCTCGAGCATCATGTCAGGGTGGACCTCAATAAATCTGCGCCAAGGTACATGGGGGTTTTGAATCCGCTGAAAGTTACCATTCAAAACTGGCCTGATGGTGAAGTCGATGAACTTGAGGCAGTGAACAATCCCGAGGATCCGGATACAGGTACGCGAAAAATTCCTTTTTCAAAGGTGCTTTATATCGACCGCGACGATTTCATGGAGGATCCGCCGAAGAAATTCTTCAGGCTGGGACCCGGACGTGAGGTCAGGCTGAGAAACGGATATTTCATCACCTGCGTGGATCTTGTGAAGGATGCAACCGGGGAAGTGTCGGAAGTTATATGCACCTGCGATCCGGAAACAAGATCGGGCAACGCTCCTGACGGCCGAAAAGTGAAGGCGACGATTCACTGGGTATCGGCGGAGCATTCGATCGAGGTCGAGGTCAGACTCTACGATACATTGTTCACGGTCTCAAATCCCAACGACGAATCCGAAGGCAGGACATTCATCGATTATATTAATCCCGATTCGCTGGTTGTACTGAAGGGATGTCGTGTTGAACCGTCGCTCGCGGGTGTTGTACCGGGATTCCGATGCCAGTTCGAGAGGGTCGGATATTTTTGTGTCGATCCCGATTCGACTCCAGAAATGCCCGTGTTCAACCGAACAGCAGGCCTCAGGGACAACTGGGCGAAGATACAGAAATCGGGCGGATAAAAAAATGCAGGCAGGGATTCTGTTTCCGATCGACTATGACCTGAAATTGTTTTCGACAGATGTAGCCCGGGATCCTTTTGCGCATTATGATCCTGACTCCATTATCAAAGTCCCAGCGCAAAAGAATCCCGGGTTTGAGTGGATAGCAAAAATATTCCGGGATTCTGTTCCCGATTTCTTGTAAAGATGATTGTTGAAACCGGGTCGGAAACAGGAACCCAGCCGACATAGATAGATGGTCAATTATAGGAGAAATAAATCAGGGAATCCTGACGATATGTATTTCCTCGTTATAGTCACCTATAACCGTATCCCGTGGATTCAAATGAATAACCGATACCAATTGATAATAGATCAGATGCAGTTACTTAAATCAAAAGTAAATCTAAGATTCAAAGCCTGGGCAATACTACCCGACCACATTCATTGGCTCATCCAACCGGGTAAAAATGATTACTCCCGGATAGTATCTGATTTTAAACGCAGAATTAATTGGAAATTGAAAAGTGAAAAATTCATAAATCATGGGGATAAAATCTGGCAGGCAAGATTTTGGGAAGAGACTATCAAAGATGAAGAACATTATCTGAAGTGCGTAGAATACATTCATTACAATCCTGTAAAGCATGGAGTTTGCATTTCTCCTAAAGATTGGAAATATTCCAGTTTTCATTCATACGTTAAAAATGGGAAATATCCAGCTAACTGGTCAGATGGAACAGACATTATCATTAACAATTCAGCATTCGATTAGAAGTAGCCCGGGATCCTTTTGCGCATTATGATCCTGACTCCATTATCAAAGTCCCAGCGCAAAAGAATCCCGGGATTGAGCAAAAATATCCTGGGATTCTGTTTCCGATCAACTATATTCATGATTGCTACTGCCGCATCGGAAACAGGATCCCAGGCTACTCAGGAAACCATCACAATGAAAAAATTTACGTTTACCTTACTTGTCGTATGCCTTCTCATATTCAATTCCTGTGCCGACGATACTAACTCATCCGATGTTTCTGATGCCGATGATGTAACCAATCCCGCCGCCACCGTTGATAATCAAATAGAACCCCTCGAATTCGATGATGGCGATGAATCCGAATCGTCGGACTCCATATCCATCCGCTACGGCACGACCGGCTACATGGAAAACGGCGATTCATTTTTCATACAAATAAATCGAATAAATTTTACCGATGATGGAATGGCACTGGAGGTCATCGAAAAATCTCAGGATTACACAGGGCCGTGGTATTACTCACACGATGTACTCGAAAGCTCGTACCTGACAGACAAATCCGGCAACCGTATTGCTCCCGAAATTGCTGAATGCGAGGGATGGCCAGACGGTGAAACAGGTCCGGGGAACATCAGACAGGGAACGATTGTTTTCAAGGGAAATTTCGAAGAGACCTACAGGGATTTGACACTTCATTTTGCTTTTTATCCGCCCGACGAAGGCTACGGATTCGTGTCGATTCCACTCTACGTAGAACCCGAAGCTGAGCCCGAACCTCCGGATATAGACGAGGACGATTATGTCGGATGGGGATATTATTATCTCGAAGAAGAAGGGCAGTTCAACATGGCGATCAGGAATTTCGACGCTGCTCTCAATGTCGATCCTGAAAATACCCGCGCGCTTGCCGGACGCGGCCTGGCGCAGACCCTGAGGGGATATCCCGATGTCGGAATAGCCGATGCAAACAAGGCTCTCGATATCGATCCGAATTTCGCTGACGCTCATAATGTAATTGGTGCGGCATATGTGATAATGGGGAAAAATGAAGAGGCAATTGATGAATTCACACGCGCGATAAGTCTGGATCGCGGATTCGAGGATGCGTATTACAACCGGGGAAAGACATATATGGACATGGGAAATTACCACGCGGCGATATCGAATTTTTCAAGCGCGATAAGTATCGATCCGGGCGATGCTACTAACTGGTACATGCGAGGGCGTGCGTACCAGGCTGACGGTAACCCTATAAAAGCCAGCGAGGATTTTTTGAAGGCAATAGATCTGGATCCTGAGTATAAGGATATTATCGGACTTTAGATAAACTCCAGAACATCCACTTATACGTTTCAGGTATAATACCCAGCGACACCACGTAGCGGGAGGAGCACGTCATGTCCGTAAAATATATCCTTTTGACCTTGCTGGTCTCTGTTCTTTTTTTCTCAATGCAGCCATCAACCACAAAAGCACAGGATGGCAGCTATCCAGACGAATGGCTGATATCGTACACTCCGGAAGAACTTGAAGCGGTTGAAACCGCGCTGTGGTCGGCCAATCTGACACTGGAAGATCTCAATTTCCGGAAAGATATGACCGAAGGATACCAGTGCTTTCCTATTGTCCGCGACATGCTTCACTACCCGATCACTATCGCGCCCTACATGGATAGCTTGGTCGCTGGTTTCGCGGAGTGGGAAAACGAACTGAACAGCCCGTTATCAGAAGTTGCTGAATGCCTGGAGTATTACCCGGACATTGACGCATCCGACGCTATTGAAAATCGCGCGCGGGACATGCTTGGCTCATTCATGGTAGTTGGACACCCTCTCTCTCCCGATCAATTGATCAATTTCTTCCAGTCGAATCTGATGTACCCGATCGAGCTTCCCTACCCTGAAGATGAGATCGGCATTCTACGTGAATACGCTCCTTACAACATGAGCTGGCACGACGTATTCAATCCTACAGTCCCGGAAGAAACAAAAACTGAATGGGACGAAATTATGGAGAATGCCGACGACGATTACATTTACAAGCTGATGGAAATGACCGACTACGAGCAGCTCGCGGAATTATATTTCGCGCTGTGTCCGGATCCGCGTGGGTTTATCGACGAGCTTGGTGAAGATTTTTTTCCTGTGAATGGGCCTATGGTAATTGAAACAGAATATGGAACTGTTGCTCTCGGAACTTACGGCGATGACATTTTTATTGGCGATTACGATGTCCTCATTGATCCGGGTGGAAACGATTACTATGTGGATTGCAGACTGGGAGCGGCGTACGGGACCGATAATCGCCGCTACGGATATTTTGTCGACCTTGGCGGCGACGATGTTTACGACTGCGGAAATGTGAACATCAATTTCGGATCGGCGGTCATGGGTGTCGCTGCATTTTATGACCTTGGACAGGGTAACGACAGGTATATCACCGGATCCGCGTGCCTTGGAGCCGCGGTCTGCGGGATTGGAACATTCTACGATGACGGTGGAACCGACCTGTACCAGTCAAAAGTCTATTCACAGGGAGCGGCGGGATTCGGTATCGGAGTGATGGTCGATGACAGTGTGCAGGCACTTCCTTTCCAGCCCACCGATGAGGAAACTCCTGACCCGATCGATATCGCGTCATTTGATAACGACAGATATTCAGCCTGGACAAATTCGCAGGCTTTCGCCCGTACAATGGGATTTGCGGTATGCTCCAACACACGCGGTAATGAAATTTATGAAGCCGGAGGAGTTTACCTTCATGCTCCATTATTCTCTGACCGGTACCAATCTTTCAGCCAGGGATTCGCGATCGGCGAACGTGGGATCGACTACGCAGGAGGCATTGCGCTGATCGTCGATTACTCGGGCAACGACCATTACCTTGGCGACATCTACAACCAGGGAGTTGGGTACTGGTATTCAGCGGGTCTGATGTACGATGGCGCCGGTAACGACACTTATGAAATGACACAGTACGGGCAGGGATCGGGAATACACCTCGCAATTGGCGGATTGATAGATGTCGACGGCCATGACAGTTATACGATGCATTCCGGACTTGGCCAGGGAAGCAGCCATGACTATGCCGCGTCCGTAATGATGGACCGCGGCGGTTCCGACCGATACCTCGGAAATACTTCATGCAACGGCGCCTCCCTTACAAATTCCGCGTGTATCTTTATCGACCGCTCTGGAAACGATATCTACGCCGGAAAACGCAGCGGCTCGATAAATTTCGGACGTCCGGAACGTGGATTTATCAGCATCGGAATTTTTATCGACATGGAAGGCGATGACGATTACCTTGGATTCATGGATAACGGTGTCCAGTGGCAGCACACCGATGTAGGAGTAGGAATTGACTTAACGGCTCCGGTAGCTGAAAACGCTCCCAAAATAACCAGCGGACCAACCGGTCCCGGCGCGGAAGTCGAGATCCCCGAGATAGCCTATTACGAAGGCGAATTAAGCCAGGAAGTATTCGATGAGATGTGGGCGATTGTCACCAGGTGGGAAGTCGGCGACAATCAGGTAATCATGCCTGTTGTACGTGAACGGATTATTGCTTTCGGTCCAGAAGTGCTTCCTTATATCGCTGGCAAGGTCGATGACGCAGCCGGATCGCTCGAATACCGGGCGTTCAGTATGCTCCTTACTTCATTCATGGACATTGATCCCGACGGGGTCAGGGAAATTCTCAGGGAAAATCTTGAAAGCGATATTCAGATGAGAAATCGTGTTGCGCTCGGGGTTACGGGAGAATTGAAACTCACCGAACTTGAAGACGATGTCGCTGCTATTCTTGACAATGAAGATGAAGCCATGCAACGCCGGGCGATCTCCACACTCGGATCGATAAACTCCCATGTTGCCGACGCGCGCCTGTACGGGTATCTTGAAAATCCTGATGAGGCTATGGTCAAGGCAAGTGTGGAAGCTTTATTCGCACTCGACGTTTATTGCTTTGACGAAATAAGTCCCCTTTTGAGTCATCCATATATCAGTGTACGCGAGACATTGATCAACCTGATTGCCGGAAAGATGGACATGTATGAACCTGACCTTCGTGCGGTTATTCTGGAATTCGCGTCCAGAGTGCAGGGTGGGAACGGTGACGAGATCCCGATTCCGTACAGGGCAATACGGTCAATTCTGAAAGTATACGCAAAAGCGGAATATTATCCCGACGAGGAGCTTTCCGGTGCTGTCCTTGCAATGATGGAAAGCGATGACTGGGCGATCCGTGCCGACGCTGTCAGGATCGTAAATCACTGGAACGAGATCGCCCGAAAGGCTCTCGACACGAGTGCAGACCCATCGTATGCCATGGTTCTGGTTGATTATGCGGAATGGGTTGATTCAGAAATGCGCAGGATTCTGGTCCGGGAAGAAAATCCGTATGTTCTCTTTGAGTTGAATCGGGAAGACTAATATTTTCCTGTGTTACGACGATTACCGGAACTTATACTCGATTGAGATTTTCTATCTGTTCTCAAATGCCGCGATTGCGTTTTTCGTATACTCGGAGCGCACCAGGCTTCCCGATATCTCCGCCCTGGCTTCCAGCAACCTGTCCCAGTGGTCTGTTCCTTCCCAGAATATCCGTTTCATCTGGGACATTCCCTCAGGATTGAAACCGCTCAACGTTTCCGCAAGGTCTTCAACCGCGTGATCGAGTTTCTCAATCGAATCGAACACCTTTGCGAACAGCCCGTGATCTTCAGCCCATTCGGAATCCCGCCAGTCGGTGTCAACCGCCAGCGCCGTGTAAGCTCCAAACCCAAGCTTCTTTTCAACCACCGGCGCGATAATGAACGGACCGATTCCCAGCGCTAATTCACTCAATCTTATCGACGCTACCTCATACGCAAGATTATAATCTGACGCGGACAATATCCCGACCGCTCCGCCAACCACTTTTCCCTGCACTCTCGACACCACAAATTTAGGGCACTTTTTCATCGCGAGAATGACCTTTGTGAATCCCATGAAGAACCGCTTGCCCTCGATTTCAT
>DASWIV010000323.1:0-6247 GCA_036397475.1 bacterium | reverse complement strand
CACGGGTCCATAAATGCGTCCCTATCAGGTTAAATTTACTGAGGTAAGCGTCGTAGCCTTCGCCGTTCGAAATGTACGGCTCGGCGCCCGGACCGGGATCGAAATCGACAATTCCCTCATACCTTCCGGTTACGTATACATTTCCATCCGAATCTGTGTCCAGCCCGAATCCGTAATCGTCCAGAAATCCTCCCCACAATCCGGCGAACACAAAATTTCCTGAGAGGTCGAATTTCGATATAAACGCGTCGCTGCCATCGACAGCACTCAGGAGGAATGAGTCTAATTCATCGGGATCGAAATCGATATCTGTTCCACCGACATTTCCGGTCACCCAAAGATCTCCATAATCTCCCACCGCGACCTCGTAGCCGACATCGTTCGTTTCTTCAAGGCTTCCGCCTCCCCACGAATTCCCCCAGATATAATCGCCGTTTGAGTCGAGAGAAATGAGATAAATGTCGCCGGCACCGTAGCCTGTCTTTGTATCAGTTCCGGCACCGGGATCAAGGTCGACATCCCCCCTGTATTGTCCGGTGAGGTACACATTCCCGAATTGATCCGTGTTGACCCCAAGCCCGGTTTCCTCAAGCGGTCCTCCAAAAGTTTTTGCCCAGACAAAATCACCGGTCCCGTCAAATTTGCTCACGAAAACATCGTGGCTGCCCACCGCTGAGTGCAGGTCCTTCTGGGTGATCGACGGATCCGGGTCAAAATCGACATTTGTGCCCTTAAATGTTCCGGTCACAAGAATATTTCCATCGTCATCTGCTGCGAGTGAGTATCCGCGGTCGAACGATGACCCTCCCCACGTGAGTGTCCATTCATACTCCGCAAGAGAATTGAATTTTGTAAGGAAAATATCCGATCCGCCTTTCGATGTGTGGTAATCCTCGACACCAGGCTCGGGATTGAAGTCCACATTCGAGCCGAGAAAAATCCCGCAGACATAGATATTTCCAGATCCATCTACATCGAGATCGTAGATATTTTCGTTTTCAACTCCCCCGAAATTTAATCCCCATCCCGATTCCTCGATACTGAAGGTATCGTCGGAAATATCCCTGACTGATGGATCAGCTGTCGAGCTTATTCTTACCCGCGCCGTCATTGTCGGATCGTTAGGGATATCCACCCACTCGTACGACCCGGTATCTACCATATTTTCCGCGATAGTATGAAAATCCGATACGAAATGGTCCTTCGAGTATTCGATCTTCAAAGTTCCCTCGAAATCAAGGGTTTCCCATTCGATAAAATGGTCGCTGCCGGCTTTCCATTCCTCGCCGCCGTCGGGTGAGAGCACCTCGATCGGGGGATCGTCGATCGTAAAATAATCGTCCGACATATCGTTGATCCCTGGCTCGACCATCGAGCTGATCCTGACCTTCACGGTCTCACTCAGATCGTCCGGAATATCATTCCACAAAAATTCTGATTCATTGGCATTCGGGACATCGATCGCGATGATATGAAAATCTGTAGCGAAATCGTCCTTCGAATATTCGACATACACATTCCCCTGTACATTCTTCGAAACCCATCTGATCTTACGTGCCGTTCCCGCCTTCCAGAGTTCGCCGCCGTTCGGACGCACGACCCGTATAAACGGCTCAGTCGAGTCAAATATTTCAAAATTGTCGTCCGAATCGTCATACGTCGACGAGTTCAGCATCGACGCTACCCGCATCTTTACAGTCTTCGATACAAAATCCGGTATATCCTGCCACATGAAACTCCCGTCGTTCACCTCATTCACCGCGACAGGATGAATGTCGAAATTGAAATCGTCCGACGAATACAGAATGAAAATATTTCCGTTCAGATTTTCCGTTTCCCATTTGAGTTCATAATTTTTCCCTACCTCCAGCAGTTCTCCCCCATTCGGCTGCAATACATTTATCCAGACAGGTTTGAAGTCGTGGACCGCTGCTTCCGTATAAAAATAACTCGCAAGATTCCCGGTCGCGTCATTATTTACACCGTACGGATTTGAATAATCCTTGGCGGGATACCTGACCTCCACCCAGACCGGGATCGGGTCCATGGACGTCAATCCGTTTACCGGGATTGCGGTTTTGAATGTGTGATAGTAATTCCCTATAAATGTCGGCGTCATATCGACTGCATACGGCTCGTCGAAAATCTCCGAGTGGCAGAATATTTCATATTCGTCGATAGTCGTCGTCAGGATAATTGCTGCCCAGTCCCAGACGCTTATGTTCAACCTTACATTCCCGCCTGTATCAAAATCGTCGATGAAGTACGCCGTGCTGTCATCGGTAATTTTCACTAACGGAGATTCATCCGAATTTGCTTCCAATGGGAAATCCTGCACATTCTCCGGCGGGTCCGGCATGTTCACATTCGGCTTCCAGTGTGCGACAATCGCCAGTTTAAAGGTCACTCCCGCATCCAGCGGAAAAGTCATTTCATACCTGCGGGTATTTTTAACATCCGGTCCGAACGACCCCCGCATCCCCGAATTCGACATCAGAAAATCGAAGGGATTCTCTTCCGAGGCCAGCCCGTCGGCGAAATATTTGTACGGATTCAATTGCGCGTCCGGGGTATATGCAGACGGTCCCGAATCGAAGGCGTTGTAGCCGAACAACTCCCATTGCGATCCCGCTCCCGCGAACTCGGGAAAATTGAACCATCGAGTGTATCCATCGGGATTCAAAAGAAGCTGGCCGCCATCCCCTGGAATGCTGAAACCATCAGGACCCGGAAACACGTCCGATCCATCCCCCATAAAAACACCCATTACGTCGAATCCCCGGTACTGCTCAGTCAGGAAAGGATTCGACAGGCTGATGTCGAGCACCACATCGATCGAATCTTCGTCGATGTTAAGATCTACAATCCCGGCTTCCATTTTCAACTGGGGACTTTCGAGGAAGTGAGTTACGTTGCACGTGAAAAGGGTTCCGCGGTCAGGGATATTTTCAACCAGGTTCTCTTCCGTGTTGATCGAGACATCCCAAACCCACCATAATTGAGTCGACGATCCATTTGACAAATTTCTCCCACTGAAATTATCCGGCATCTGTGTGAGATCGGGCTGCGACGGCGTTCCCTTTCCGGAACACGAAAGAGTAAACAGGCACACGATGCACAGGACATTAACCCATGCGATTTTCCAATCCGAATTAATCACGTGGAATCTACAGTTTAAATCCTCTTAAAATTATTTCAAACTAATTAACGGAGATTTTCACCATCTATGGTAATATTTCCCCCATTATTCGTAGATTCAATATTAATTGGAGGATTCTTTATGTGTGTTATGACTGAGGCGGAATTCTCCGACCTTAGAACCAAAGTCGAAGGGGCTCTGGACAAAAATCAGGGCTCCATGACCATTATGCTCGCTCGCGAATTCGACGTACCCGAGCGCGAAATTTTCAGGGTGTACCCCGGTGAAAAGTGTGTCGAACTTGACCAGGCAAGGTGGAAAGAACTCGTCCGCTCATTCGAGGGCATGGGCAAATTGTTTGTGCTTGTATCCAGCAAGGCTGCGGTTATGGAGTGCCAGGGTGAATTCGGGGGATTTTCGGAAGCGATGGGTTATCTCAATGTCCAGACAGATACGCTCGATATGCATATCCGTGAAATGCAGATAGATACGGTCTTCGCCCTGATCAAAAACAGCCATTTCGATAATGTCGAAACGCTTAGTTTCCAGTTCTTCGATCCAGACGGGTGGTCCGGATTCAAAGTTTTCCTGACATTCGGAGGAAAGGCTCCATCGAATGAGCTCAGGGCAAAATTTGATGAGCTGGTGGCAGGATTCCGATTGAACTGAAATAGCAAATGATGTAATATTATCGCAGATTAATATCTCAAATAAATTTCTACCTGGAGAACACCATGGGCACGCGATGGACAATTTTCAGTATCCTGCTGATAGCTTTGATCGCAGCATTAGGCTGTTCCGGAAATTCGTCGCCAGTACTTCCCGGCAATGATTTCAATCCGGGCCTGAACTTAACAGGCGCATCCGCACTCAATCCCGACACCCAGGCCTCAAAGGCAATCTGGGGATATTATGAAATCCAAATAAATACCGAAACATGGGAAGCTGAAGTCATCCCTGTCAGGGGAGTTGAATACACGGTCGACGTGGTTCAGTTCCTGCAAAAACCTGTGGGTGACCCTTCCAACCTCCAGATATCGGTGAACGACGTTGTCGACTGGTTCAGCGAGGGGAAGATCGGTGTCGAGGTCGGCCTCGACCATCCCTTCCCGGGATTTGACCAGTACACCGGCTGGGACGTCATGGGGGTATTCATTACACCCGGAAGCCTGCTCGGAAACTACGATCCCGACCTTCAGTTCACCGCTGGTGGAGATCAGCCGATTCTGCTTAATCCGGATGGTTATACCCGCTGGATGAATCCAGTTGAATTTCCCGAAAATGGAACTATCCTCAATTTCACAACTGGAAAACTGGGAACTCCGGACATCGGTTTATTCAATTCAACCATCAATGCCTACAAATATTTCGCGGACAAGCTGGACGCAATCCAGGATGTCGGCGAATTTTTCGCGTCCGATCCGTCCAATGTGACGGACCGCGGAGCGTTCAGGGCCGGGTCCCTGAATCACAGGCAATACGACCTCCAGTTCCCAATTGTCAGCGAAAAACCAACCCTCATATTCCAGTACGCTGTTGTGGCAAGCTGGGTTGAGCCGGATTCCACACTTTCCGGTAATCCTGACATTCTGGAAGTCCCCGGAGATTTCCCGTACAGCGCGAACGCCGATGAACCCATTTATATGAAAATTAACGACGAATCGTCCCTTTATTACAACGGGTCAGAAGGCGGCGGCAATATCAAACTGGATATCGAGTTCTTCGACTGGACTTTCGGTATCACGAGCGGCACCATAACGGATGTCCTGAACCGGATTGTTATTGACAGCCCTACCGGACTGATTCCCGGAAATTTTGTCCAGTTCGATTCAGCCTACATAGAAGCAAACGCGCAGCCGGGAACAACTTCCATTTCATCGATAGTTGAATTTGAGATCGAAGGCGTAACCCCGCTTAGCAATAACGATCTTCCGATACTATTTATCGCGGAACCGACATCGCCGACCACTTTCGATGTGGGAACCGGGATACCGTCGAACGACGATAACCTGGCGGCGTATTTCAGGTACGATGTGCCTGTCGGTGGCGAAAATCCAACACCTCTTATTGTTACCAATCCAAATGGCGGCGAGATCGCATACATGACGCTCGATTACGATATCGAGTGGACAACACTCGATCCATCCATTACAGATGTGTCTATTGAGTGGTCGTCCGACGATTTCAATACGGACATTAACGTGATTACCGCATCGACTCCTAACACCGGCATGTACACCTGGAGCCCGGTCCAGAAAGTGCGTTCCGATACCGCAAAAATACGAGTGAAAAATGCGGCTGGCTCAGAGAACGACGTATCAGACGAATACTTTCTTATCCGTCCACCGGTTGAGCTGGATTTCCAGGATGTGGTGTCGGTTGACAATTCAACCGTCACGTTCAGTTATGTCACATATCTCCAGTTCCTGGATGAATTTTCGCCGGCTATATCCCAGGATCCTGACGGAATGGTTCATATAGTCTGGCATGGAATGGTTACCGGCCAGGCAAGAGAAGTCAGCATAAGAACTTTGTCAGGTTCCGCGTGGACCGGCGAAGGCGGCTGTTTCTTTACGTCCGGTGGTTCACAGCCGGATATTCGAAAGGATTGCCTCAAGCTGACAGGCGCTTCCAATAACACATCGTATGCACTGGCGCAGCACTGGACCATATATTTCAGTGTGGATGTTGACCATTATCCTAATGGGCATTCCCAGTACAACTACAATTATCTTCAGCCCAGGGTCTATCAGAATGGAGAGATAATAGGGGACGATGCTTTCCTGTATCTCGTCGGAGATGGCTGGGCACCCGGCGGGGACCTGCCCGGGATTTACTCGCTAAGGTTACCTACTCCCAATTACACCTGGGTAGGTCCGGTAATTCAGAATACCCTTACAAACTCAGGCGAAGTCAGCCACTCACGTTCATGGGCTTTCCAGGACGACTTGCTGGTAATGGCTTACTTTACCAATTCAAACCAGATCAAGCTCCTGAGGCAAACAGACCAGGGTACCGATACATGGGATGACACGGAAGTAATCTTCGACGGCACCGGATACACCCAGTCCAGCCATCCCGCACTGAGCGCCGATTCCAATGGCCGGC